>NZ_JAKRVY010000012.1 GCF_023638055.1 Natranaeroarchaeum aerophilus
AGACACAGTTCCAACACCCTGCTTCCTTCATTGAGAACGTTTCTATGACACGCTCCAGTCTAATTAAACCAAGTTGAGAAGTGAGCAAGTCGTAGTGAAGTGATTCAGGCACTGGGTGATACATGTACAGCCTATATGTACCGATCACCATCTTCGAGGATTGGCTCTCAACCTCTGCAACATTCGCGCCCTGTATTCAGCACGCAGTTCGTATCAGTTCTGAAGAATTGCAACGGAGCCTCTGTTCACGATATATGCGGTTGCAGTAGGGTGTACCGACTAGTAGTATTGTGGTTAATACACACAAGTGTTTTGAGTGGGACCATCGTACTAGCGATCATGAGCAGTGACGACGAACGAGAGCGGATCCGCGAACGGAAGAAAGAACGGCTGAAAGAACAACTCGGTGAAGATGACTCCACTGATAAGGACAGTACCGCCAGCGAAGGGACCCCAAGTACACCGATTCACGTCGACGGCTCGGCCGAATTCGAGGAGGTAGTCGAGTCCAATCGGGTCGTACTGGTCGACTGTTACGCGGACTGGTGTGGTCCGTGTCAGATGATGGAACCGACGATCGACGCGCTGGCTGCGGAGACTGACGCCGCGGTAGCGAAAGTGGACGTCGACGGCAACCAGCGACTCGCGGGACAGCTCGGTGCCCAGAGTATTCCAACCCTCCTGTTGTACGTCGATGGGGAGCCTGTCGAACGACTGGTCGGCGCGAAAGACAGAGGAACACTCGAATCGCTGATCGAGCAGTATAGCTGACGGCCCTCTCAGATACCCGGAATGAATCGGGTGCTCCCTACCTGCAAGCCTGTGGAGTTCGTTCGACTTTTTTCCCACTCAGTGAGGGCCGCACCCATCGAAGAACAAAGCCGTTTTTACGACTGACTGATTAGTCAGTCACCTGTGAATCGTCCTCCAAATCCGATCCGGCTCCTGATTCTCTGGATCGGGCTGGGGCTTGCCCGTGCCGGTCTGATCGACCGGGAGCGTGCCATTCAGACGACAGAACTCGCGTGGCCCCGGATCGTGACGGGTATCGCGCGGATGTCGAAAGGTGCGGTCGACGTCGCACTGGTTGGCGTCGCCGTTGGCACCTCGGCAGTTGCGGGTGTCGGCTTCGCCGGACCATTCTGGGGCCTCGCGTTCGCGCTTGGAGGCGGGGTCGCCGGCGGGACAATCGCACTTGTCTCCCAGCGATACGGTGCGGACGCCCACGACGAACTCGGCCTCGCAGTCCGGTCGAGTACCCTGCTCACGGTCGTGATCACGATTCCAGTCACCGTCGTATTCTGGCTCGTCCCCCACGAACTCATTTCGATTATCTCCAGTAACGAGGCTGCGATCGACGAAGGGGCCCGGTATCTGCAGTATGTCGGGCTTGGCGTGCCGTTCGCGGCGCTCAACCTGGTCGGGAGTCGCACGCTCGTCGGGGCCGACGACGCGTATACTGCAATGTTGGTCCGTGCGGGCGGGGCGATTGCGAACATCATTCTGAGTGTCGTCCTGATCTTCTGGCTGGGTATGGGTGTCGTCGGTGCGGCGTGGGGAACCGTACTTGCAAACGTCGCGGTGACCGCCACGTTCGCGATGGGGCTCGTCTGGGGGCGCTTCCCGACGATGGGTGAGTTCCCAGTGCAGATCGATCCCACTGGCACCTACGTCGATCCCGGAACGCTCCACGATCTGGTCGAGATCGGTCTGCCCGTGGGTGCGCGCAACCTCGTCTGGACCGTCGCCGAGTTCCCGATGCTCGGCATCCTCGACATCTTCGGCGAGAACACGGTCGCCGCGTTCGTCATCGCCCGTCGGATCTGGGGCATCATGAACGCGCCGGGGTGGGGCTTCGGACTCGCCTCGTCAAGTCTCGTCGGACAGGCGCTCGGCAAGAATGACGAGCGAACTGCGACCGCCTACGGCTACGATATCATCATCTTCTCGGTGGTGACCTACGCACTTTCGGCGGTCATTATCGCCATCTTCGCCGAGGATCTGGTCGTCCTGTTCTCGGACGATCCGACGAGTGGCGAGATACCAATCGCGATCAATCTCGTCTATGCCGCCTGTGTTGCGGTCGTCTTCGCGGGCGTCTCCAGCGCCGCCGCAGGCCCACTCGACGCCAGCGGCGATACCCGCGTTCCGTTTCTTAGCCAGTTTATCGGTATGTTTGGCGTCGCCATCCCGCTGGCCTACATCGGTGCCACAACTCCGCTCGGCTACTGGGGGCTGTATCTGGCCTTCCTCGCCGAAACCACGGTGCCCGCGGCGATCAACTACTGGCGGTTCCAGACCGGCAAGTGGAAGGGAATTAGCGAGGCCTACCGTCCGGACGTCGCAGCGGATGACTGACGCCCGTACCACCACAACACCTACACGCCGTCGGTCTGATACTCCGCTATGGTACGAACAGCCGCCTTCATGACCGAGCCGGTCGAGACCGTCCGCCGCGACGACCGGGTCGATGAGGTGCTCGAACGGCTCGCACAGGCCGATTTCGAGGGGTTTCCGGTCGTCGACGACGACGAACGGGTCGTCGGCATCGTCACACAGACCGATCTGGTACGACTGTTCCGCAAGAAAGACCGCATCGTCTGGATCCCGATTGGTGTCCCGCCCTTTAGCGAAACGGTGACCTACGGCTTCGACCTTTCACTCGACGAACTCGATATCGGGATCGACGCGGCGAAAGCCGCCCGGAAACCCATCAGCGAGATCATGACCGAAGACGTCGTCACGGTTTCCCCCGATACTGAGCTCGATGAGATCGTCGTCCTGCTCACGGACGAGGATCGCGACATCAATCGCCTGCCGGTCGTCGAAGACGATCGGATCGTCGGCATCGTCACACGGGAGGACGCCCTGCGGGCGGTTCGGGACAACAGCTAGGATCGGATTATCGATACTCCAGTCCGATAGGCAACTACTAACTAACCGTCGCTCCGGCCTGTATCCACGCATGCCCGAGGATCGAGCGGCGGCACCGACCGATGAACCGCGGACGCCGACAGCGGCGGATACCAGCGGGTACGGTATCACGATGACGTTTCTCGGCGGACTCCTTCTGGCGCTCGGTTACTACGGCGTGGTTGCGATACAGGGTGGGCAGACCATCGGCGAGGCGCTCCCGGAGCCGTTCTACATTCTCGCGGTTGCCTTACTGTTCGTCATCGAGTTGCTGAACAGCCGCCACCTCGGATCACTTGGATTCCTCCGTGCCATCGCGTTCGCAGTGATCTACGGTGGAATGTTCGTCTTCGCCGTCGAAGGCGGGCAGTACATCTGGGACGATCCGTCTGTCGCGATTGAGGGCTACGTTGGGGTCTCCGTCTTCGCCGTTGCCATCGTCGTCGCCGCGCTGATCTACGTCGGCTATCTGGCCGTCATCGAGACACGCGCCACTCGACGTGAGCAGGGGTAGCTACTTGCGAGGAGTGAGCGAGACGAACTCCAGTCCGTTTCGCTCCAGTAGGTCCGCGGCCCGATCCGTGACCGATGGCGAGACGAGGATCCCCCGTATTTCGGCGTCGTCGTGTAGATCCCGTCGGAGCGCGTCGACGTATCGGTCGAGCTGGCCGACAGCGTCCGGACCGACCCGTTTTCGCTTGAGCTCGACTGCGAGCGTCCGGCCGTCGGCGTCCTCGCCGAAGATATCGATCGCGCCCGCGGCCGTGTCGCGCTCGGTCGCCAGCGGGGTAAACCCGGGTTCGACAAGGTCCGGCTCCTCGAGGATCCGGTTTCGGAGGTCCTCCTCGGTGCCGTCAAGCGAGAGTTCAGTGGCGTCGTCCACGGCGAACGTCGAGACCTGACTGACCTGTTCGAACTCGACGGTGAGGCGTTCCTCGGGCGACGATCGCTCGCTTTCGATACGTAGTCTGTCCTCCTCCCTGCTGGCTTCGTGCGTACACCCCGGCGGTTGCCAGTTGACCGGCTGTTGGCCCTCGTCCGTGTGAACGAGGATCGAGCCGTCCGGCTTGCACATGACGTGGCGGTCGCCCAGCCCGAGCGTCGAGGACGCCCGGCCATCGTAGTCAACCTTGCATCGGCCAAAGAGTGTCACCAGTCGGTCGGTCTCGAACCCGTTCTCGACGACTGTTACGGCGGCGTCTAGCGAGGGATCAACGAGGGTGTCCACGCGAGCGTCCTGTCGTCCGTCGGCAGCAGTCACTGACTGCGATAGCGTGTTCGCGAATAAAAACGATCCGTTCGGCGTTTAGAGGATTAGTCCTGGAAGTACCATCGCGACCCCCACGTACAGAGCGAGCGCGTAGATGAAGTCGAACCAAAAAAAGCTCAACACATGTGCCAGATAGATGATCAGGACGATCGGCAGTCCGATCAACGCGAGTGGGGAGGACCGATACTGCTGTTTCGTCTGCTGCCAGATCGACTGTGCATCGCCCGTGCTCGGAAACGCGTGTGCAGCGACGCTTACGCCGAGCCAGAGGACGATCCAGCCGGCGATCCCGGTATCGCTGATGCCCCCAGCACCACCAGCGAGCAACGGAATCGTGGCGAACAGGGCGGCCGCAACGAGCGTATTCACCAGAAACGGTGCGACCCCGATCAGGTAGGTGGTTCGGTAGGACTCGGGTTCGGCGTGCAACACGTAGCCGGGGGGATCCCCAAGTTGGAAGTAACAGATCTCTACGATCGGAACGTCGGCCCACTCACACAGTTTGGCGTGTGTGTACTCGTGGACGACGACGCCCGGGGCAGTGACGATCGTCAGTACCCAACCGATCAAAGACATATTCTACAGGAGTAAGATGTATGATTTAATTGTATCCATTTTAATCAGATGATTGATTGCTGGACCAGTGGTCTTCGACGCAGGACAATCCACGGCAGTTTTGACGCCCCGCCGAGTAGCGATCGGTAATGAACGACGAACTCCGCGAACGGATCGAACAGGAGGTCGAAAAACACGCCCTTATCAACGCCGTCAAACACGACAGCGACGCGGACGTCGGCGCGATTATGGGTCCGCTAATGGGCGAGAATCCCGAGTTCCGAGAGCACGGCGACGAAATCCCCGGAATCGCGGGCGGCGTCATCGCCGAAATTAACGGGCTCGCCGCGGACGAACGGCGGAATCGACTTGCCGAGGTTGCCCCCGACGAACTCGACGAACTGGAAAGCGAGGACGAGGAAGACGACCAGGTCCTGCCGGACCTACCCAACCCAGACGAGTTTGACGAGATCCGGATGCGCGTCGCCCCGAACCCGAACGGTCCGTGGCACATGGGTCACGCCCGGATGCCCGCCGTGATCGGGACGTACAAGGACCTCTACGACGGCTGGTTCTGCGTCCGCTTCGACGATACCGATCCGGAGACCAAACGGCCGGACCTCGACGCCTACGACGAAATCCTCGACGCAATCGAGTATCTCGGCTTCGAGCCCGACGCTACCTACCGTGCCAGCGACCGGGTCGAGACCTACTACGAGCACGCCCGCGAACTCATCGAGCAGGGCGGCGCGTACACCTGCTCATGTTCCGGCGAGGAGTTCAGCGAACTGAAAAACGCAGGAGAGGCCTGCCCCCATCGGGACAAGGACGTCGAGACAGTACGCGAGGAGTTCGCCGACATGGTCGCGGGCGAGTACGAGAGCGGCGAAATGGTACTGCGAGTCAAGACCGACATCGAGCACAAGAACCCCGCGCTCCGGGACTTCGTCGCGTTCCGGATGATCGACACGCCCCACCCGCGCGAGGAGGCCAGCGAGTATCGTTGCTGGCCGATGCTCGACTTCCAGAGCGGGATCGACGATCATCTGCTCGGAATCACGCACATCATCCGTGGGATCGACCTCCAGGACTCCGCGAAACGCCAGCGCTTCGTCTACGACTACTTCGACTGGGAGTATCCGGAGGTCGTCCACTGGGGCCACGTCCAGATCGACGCCTACGACGTCCCGATGTCGACGTCCTCGATCAAGGAGCTGATCGACGAGGGCGAGCTCGACGGCTGGGCGGATCCGCGCGCACCGACGATCGCCAGCGTCCAGCGACGCGGCATCCGCGGCGAGGCGATCACCGACGCGATGGTCGGACTCGGCACGTCGACGAGCAACGTCGATCTGGCGATGTCCAGCATCTATTCCAACAACCGCGACCTGATCGACGACGAGTCGGATCGGGCCTTCTTCGTACGCGACGGCGTCGAGGTCCCGCTCACCGGCTCGGGTCCAGAGGAGGCGACGCCGCCGATCCACCCCGACCACGAGGACCGCGGCACCCGCGAGATCCCGGTAGGACAGGCCGTCCTGATCGAACCCGAGGACCGACCGGACCACGAGGAGCGCGTCTGGCTGAAAGGTCTCGGCTGTGTCAAGTACACCCGGGACACCTTCCAGTTCACCGGCGACGACATCGACGCGGTCCGCGAGGAGGGCGTCGACGTCATCCACTGGGTCCCCGCCGACGCTTCGGTCCCTGTCCGGATGCGAACGATGGACGGCGACGTTACTGGTCACGCTGAACCCGGCTTTGTGGAGTACGACGTCGACGACGTGGTCCAGTTCGAGCGTATCGGGTTCGTTCGCGTCGACAAGGTCGAAGAAGACGAATCGGTCGTCTACTACGCGCACCCCTGAAGGGTATAACCGCTCGACGGAACGATTGACAAACGTAACGTATTTCACTGTACCCCGGCAACGTCGTGATACGTTGGGCCGGTAGCTCAGTCCGGCAGAGCGTCTGACTCTTAATCAGACGGTCGCGCGTTCAAATCGCGTCCGGCCCGTTTTTGCCACGAACCACGGTGAGTGGCAAAACGGCAATAAGCGATTTGAAGTAGACCAGAAAGGCGCAGCGAAGCGAGCATTTCTGGGCGTAGTTCACAATCGCGTCCGGCCCGCTTTCTGCTTCGAGCAATTACGCGAGGAGCGAAGCGGTTAGAGCGATTCAAACTGGAAAACACCTGTTTCAGGCATGGGAGACACTCACTGCCAGATAATGGTTGGTAGACAAACATTATATACATGTACGTTATTATCTACTGACACTGATGGGAACACACGGCCGACCGGCCTCGACGGAGCGTCGCTCTCTGACATCCGGTTCGGGTAAACGAACGAGCGAGATTATTCGTTTGCTCGCACCAAGGCGACGACAGAGGCTCGTCGCGATACTCGAAAAGCGACCGGCAACGATCGATCGACACGTGGTTGCTCGAACGCTCGTCACCGAGGAGTCCGACACGAACGTGCCAGGTTCCGCAGCTGTACAGCGTGTTGAGATCGACCTGCATCACAACCATCTCCCCGCACTCGACGAGGCGGGCGTCGTTCAGTACGACCCTGAACGGGGAACAGTACAGCTCCGCGATACCAGTCAAGTGAAACGAGTGCTCGCGATGGTCGACCGACAGCGCGGCTACTCTTCGGGGCTGTAGTTCGGTGCTTCGTCGGTGATGACGACGTCGTGTGCGTGGCTCTCTGCCTGGCCGGCGCTGGACACGCGGACGAACTCGGCGCGCTCTTTGAATTCGGGGATCGTCTCCGCACCGACGTAGCCCATCCCACTTTGCATACCACCGGTAAGCTGGTGGAGCTCGCTGGCGAGGCTTCCCTTGTACGGTTTGGCCGCCTCGACACCTTCGGGGACGTACTCTTCCTCATCGGGTTCTTCCTTCAGATAGCGGTTCTCCTCGCTATCGCCGCCTTTCATCGCGCCGACGCTACCCATCCCGCGGTACTGCTTGTACTTTTTGCCGTTCATCGTGATGACGCGGCCCGGTGCCTCGTCGGTGCCCGCGAAGTACGAGCCGAGCATGACGGCGTCCGCTCCTGCAGCAATGGCCTTGATCGCGTCGCCGGAGTACCGGATGCCACCGTCGGCGATGACTGGCACGTCGTGCTGACTGGCGACATCCGCAACCTGTGAAACGGCAGTGATCTGGGGCATTCCCGCACCGCTCACGACGCGGGTGGTACAGATACTACCGGGACCGATTCCGACCTTGAGGCCGTCAGCGAAGCCGACGAGATCCTCGGCGGCTTCACGAGTACCGATGTTCCCCACGACGACGTCCGCATCGACGCTCTCTTTGATCTCTTTTGCCCCCTCGACGACGTTCCGGTTGTGCGCGTGAGCACAGTCGATAAAGAGGACGTTCGCTCCTGCCTCGTCGGCCTTGATCGCTCGCTCCGTGCTGAACGGACCGACCGCGACACCACAGAGCAGCCGCCCCTCGTCGTCGCGTGCTGCGTTGTTGTATTCGCGGCGCTGGAGAATGCCCTGCATCGTGACGAGCCCGGTCAGGCGGTTCTGCTCGTCGACGACCGGGACGCGTTCGATTTTGTGCTCGTACATCAGTTCGAGGGCTTCACGGGCAGTGACGTCTTCCGGCGCGGTGATGACCTCGTCGGTCATCGCCTCCTGGACTTCGTCACGTTCCCCGACTTCGAGATACGGGCGAATGTCGGTTCCACTGATGATTCCAAGCACTTCGTCGTCGTCGTTGACGACTGGCGCGCCGCTGACCCCTTCGGTCTCCATCAGCGCGTCGACGTCCCGGACGGTCTGCTCGGGTTCTGCGGTGACCACATCGCGGATGATCAGTTCGTCAGCTCGCTTCACTTGCGTGATCTCGTGGACCATTCGGTCGTCGTCCATGTTCCGGTGGATGACACCGAGACCTCCCTGTCGGGCCATCTCGATCGCCAGTTCGCTCGTCGTCACCGTATCCATCGCTGCCGAGAGGATCGGCACGTTCAGATCGACGTTGCGCGAGACGCGCGTCGAGAGGTCGGCCTCATCAGGTTCGACGGTGCTTTCTTTCGGCCGGAGCAATACGTCGTCGAACGTCAGCGCCTCTGGAACATCCAACTTCGAAGAGAAGTGCCCATTCGTATCGTTCGCCATGTTGTTGGTCCGTTTTGGTCGCCCAAAAACGTTGCGAGATGCCCCTCGTCTGGGTGAGCATATCACTCGATTGGCGACGAGCAGCTATCGAGCATAGCAGAGACGATGTGACCGATCGTCTACCATACATTCGGACTGATATCCAACTCAATAACCTGTGTCGAATATACTGCTGAATTCGACATATGTGTACGGTCCTCACGCAACGTTTATCACTCGATCTGAACAATGATGATATATGCAGTCCACCAGTCCCACTGTCCAGAGCAACGCCGGTCAGTCGACCCTCGTTTCCGGCAACCGCTTTACATTCTTCTGGATGGGGACAAAACTGGTGGACAATTCCACCGCGATCGACTGGCTGTCCCACGGCGGCGACGGCGTACATCGCGGGATACACCACCCATCGGCCACGGGGTACGGCCGTCCCGGCTGAGCGATGAGTACCTCCCAACATCCGGTCGCACTGGAGCTAGAGCAACGCGTCGGCGGCGCGACCAAGCTCCTTGCGACGGTGATGTTCCTCCCGCTGCTCGACGGGATCTTCCCGGCGCTCGTTCTGGCAGGTGCATTGGATACTACCGCAGGCATCCTGCAGGTCGGGTTGCTGGTCTTTGGCGGCAGTGCAACTGTTGCCGTGATCCTCGCCGAAATGGACGGTACGCCGCGCAGTCAGGCAAAGACCGTCCTTCTCGTCGGGATCCCGTTGATCGTCGTCGCCGCGATTGAGACCGCACTGGCACCCTCGATCGCCGAGCTCGTCGATCTGGTGATCTTCGAACGGTTCGCTGCACTGGTGATCCTCGCGATCGCTGCCAAGACCGCGAGTGCGACCGTCGGCGAGTATATGCCACGCCCAGCAGTTATCGTCGGGCTTGGCCTGTTCGCCAGTCTCGATCCCTCGGGAGCCGAACTCGTATTCGTCTCTGATCCTGAACTGGTCGCTCGCGGTGTCGCCGCGGCTGGCGTCGGCGTTGGCTTCGCGCTTCTGGTTGCGCTGTTCGGGCCGGTGCTCCGGTCGATGGTCGACCTCGACCGGTTCCGCTTCGGCAGCGCTGTCGCGCTCGGTCTGCTCCCGCTCTCGCTGCTTGACCTCCCGCTTGGCGATCTGGCACCGCTGGCCGTGCTCGTCCTGACGGCCGTGTTCGCTCTCGACCCGAACGCCTCGAACACGCTCGGAGACGCATCGACGACCCAATCGGACTCGGGCGCTGCAGGACAGGCACACCTGACCGACGGTGGTCCGGAGCCCGTCTGGGACGCCGACGAGGAGGGCGATGACGAGTCAGCGAGCGAACGACGCGAGCCCTGGCTGTGATTGCACGTCCTCAGATCGGGGCGACTCCGTCACGGGAATAGACGAGAAGTAGAGTCCCGAATCGAAACCACTTTAGGGCGGTACGAGCTACCAGAAAGTGACGGGGCTGTGGCCAAGCCAGGCATGGCGACTGACTCCAGAGATTGACACCCGGTGACGAACTCCAGACTGATATACTGAGCGCGCGACTGATCATCGCTCGCGTTGACGACTCTCTGGAGAACCGAGGTGAATCGGAGATATCAGTCGATCGGGGGTTCAAATCCCTCCGGCCCCATTTACTGCTGCGAACCACACCGTGAGCAGCAGTAACTACACGCGGAGGATTTGAACCCAGAGGACGAGCGTAGCGAAGTCCTCGTGGTTCACAATCCCTCCGGCCCCATATGAAATAAAAGAGACTGAGAGCCATCTCTCACGTTCCCCATACTTCTCTGCACGGGTGTGGTCGGCGTGTTGAAACTTGTCATCGAGAGCGACAAGTCCGAGACGCTGCCGAGGGCCAGTCTGCGACTCGCCGACCGCAGGGGATCGTCGAGATTGCCCTGTCCACACTCAGTGATTACGTACACGCCATTGCCGAGATACTCTATCGAATCACTTCCTCTCCGATATCGCTGGTGGCCGGGTATACCAGAACGCCCAGAGAATCAACACGGCCTGCAGCGGGAGTCGTCCCCAGCGAACGATGCTGGACGGATCTCCCCCGCCCGGCAATCCTTCAATGACGACCCCGTGCGTCGCCATGTAGATGTTTGCCGGAAAGATGGCAATGAGTAATGCAATCGTCGCCCACGCGGCGTACTGTCGAGTTCGGTCAATGAGTAGCCCGATCCCGACGGCGATTTCGGCGAGACCGGAGAGATAGACGAGTAATAGTGCCGCCGGAAATATCGGAGGGACGATCTGGACGTACAGCTCCGGCACGACAAAATGTAGCATTCCTGCGACTATGTACCCTGTACTCATTACGTAGAGTAGCGGGCGTTTGAGTCGGTTCAGAACATCATTCATCAATACGAAATACTTCCCGGGACCTGAAACAATTTCGCTCCGAGGAGTCACCTGTCGAACTGTTCCCACTCGAAACGTGAGGGGAACCAGCTATCCGTCGGCCGTCTCCTCCACTGCGGTCGCGACCTCGTCGACGACCGCTCCGAAGTCGATCTTACCTTCGTCTGCGACCCAACGGTACGTGACTCGCCCCGTTTCGTCGAGGACGAAGATGCTTCGCTGTGCCGCCTCGAACTGGCCATACATCTCGTGGAGGACGACACCGTAGTCCTGGATCACGTCGTGGTTCCAGTCCGAAAGCATCGGGAAGTTCAGGTTCTCTTCTCTGATCCAGACGTTCTGGGCCGGTGGCAGGTCCACGCTGATACCATACACGGCGGCGTCGAGGTCCTCGAACTGATCCATCGAATCCCTGAACGTACACATTTCGGCGGTACACCCGCTGGTGAACGCCGCCGGGAAGAACGCGAGTACGATCGGTCCCGCACCGAGTGCTGTGGAAAGATCGAACGGTTCGATGTCGTTGTACGCCTCGCCGCCCGCTTTCGGGAGCGTGAATTCGGGTGCGTGATCGCCGATATCGATCATACCGATACCTAACGGGCGACGTACCTAAACAGTCCCCACTCCGGGGTCCCCATCTGTTGTGTGGAGGGTATTCGTCGCCAGAATCGTTATACTGCCAGCGCCGATTCCTGCGACTCGCCGACGAGCAATTCTTCGACGAAGGAGATGGCGTCTGACTCCTCAGCAATGCTTTCCATCAGCACGGTCTCGCTCGGGAAGAGCCGTTCGCCGAGTTCGAGCCCGTGCTCTCTGGCGGTCGATCCGGTCATCGTCAGATAGATACCGAGGCCCACGTCCGCAATCGAGGCCTCTTCCTCGCGCCCGTCGTCGGGATACTGAAAGGTCACACCATCGGTTGCTGCAGTCCCCAGCACTGCCTGAACGAGTCGTTCGTATCGCGGAGAGATACAGAGCGGACCTTCATATTGCTCGACGAACTCCCGATCGAATGTCTCGACATCGGTCCGCTGGCACGTCTCCGGCGTCCCCATCAGCGTGTGATAGACCGTATCACCGAGTCCACCGACGACCCGGACGTCGGTATCGCGCGGATCGATTCGCGCATTGATATCGCTGATTCGTTCGATCGGCTCCTCGCGGAGCCCGACGACTTCTTCCAGAACGAGATCAGCGCTGTCGAAGCCGAGATTAAAGTCGTGAGTGCGAAGCGCCCGGAACGGCTCTTCGCGGCCGATCAACTGGAGGTCGATGTCACCAAGCGGGATCGTGACGCTGTCGAAGACGATCCGTCGGGGACGACCGTCCCGGTCGTCGCGCAAGAGCGTATACTCGGGTCTGGTCGGGTCGTCGAGACTACTGTAGGCCGCAAGTCGCTCGTAGACGTCGTCAGCGGCGTCCTGTCGCCCTTTCGTGATCGCTTTTTCGTATCGCAGTGTCGAACTGATCGAGTCCGCCAGCGCCGTGACATCTGTCGAAGAGTCCGTCGGTATTCGACTACTCTCGTCAACGCGCCGGGCCACCCGGTCGAGAACGGCTTCGAGGGGCCGCCCTTTTCGCGGCACGGCAACCGAGACGGTCGTCATTGGCGGAAAAAACGTTCCCCCACGTCAAACAGGTTGCGCTTTCGCGCTTAGCTAAACATCTCGCCGAGCTGGTTGCGCCACTCCTGAATCTCTTCGACCTCGCCCTCGACGTGGTCGACGGTTCCGGCCACGTGTTCGAGATGTTCGTCGAGGTCGTCGAGTGTCTCGAACAGCTCGTCGAGGTCATCGGCGGTGTCGTCGGCCGTTCCTTCGACCGAATCGAGCCGTTCGGCGAACTCGTCCAGCTCAGTACGGATCGTCTCGACATCGCTACCGACCGAATCGAGGTCGTTCGTGACGCCGTCGATCCGCTCTGAAGCTCCTGCGACAGTTTCCTCGATACCGTCGATCCGTTCATCGAGACGCTGTTCGATCTCCGCAGCGCGTTCGTCCAGCCGCTCGTCGAACTGGTCGATCGATTCGGCGTTGGCCGTCACTGCGTGATCGACGTCGTCGAGATCGCTTCTGAAAGACTCGATATCCGCCTCGAACTCCTCGATCAACGCCTCGCCTCGGCCGTTTTCGTCCAGGAACGTTTCGAGCGCGCCAGTGTACGCGGCGACTTCCTCGAGCCGCGACTGGAGATGGTCGACCCGTGCGACAACACGGCTATCGGTTTCGGGCTCTTCGGTCGTCAGATCGAGCTCCTCACGCAGGAGCTGTTTGTCCGCTTCGTCGACGTTGCCTGCCCGGAGTTCCGATGCGAGCGCGCTTGCGACGCCTCCTGCCTCGACTTGCGCCGCGGGCTCGTCGTCGATATCGTCTTCGGGCGCTTCATCGTGGTCCTTCTGGGCATCCGACTCTTCGTCGACGTCCTCGTCAAGATCAATCTCGTCTTCGGGTTCGGCTTCCGGTTCCTCGTCGACGTCCTCGTCAAGATCAATCTCGTCTTCGGGTTCGGCTTCCGGTTCTTCGTCGACATCCTCGTCAGGATCAATCTCCTCTTCGGGTTCGGTTTCCGGTTCTTCGTCGACGTCCTCGTCAGGATCAATCTCCTCTTCGGGTTCGGTTTCCGACTCTTCGTCAATACCGAGATCGATCTCTTCATCGTCGGGTTCCTGTCCCGATTCGTCCGGTTCGGGAACGCCTTCTTCGATCCCGAGATCGATATCGGGGACATCTTCGTCTTCCGTGTCGTCATCGGCCGAATCATCCGGCTCCAGATCGACGTCTTCGAGACCAAGGTCCAGTCCGTCGTCGTCGGCTTCCGCGGCCTCCTCAGCTGGCTCTGCAGAATCGGCTTCTTCCTCGTCTTCGAGTCCGGGAACCGTCTCCGAGTCGCCGGAGATCATGTCCTTGACGGCCTGACTGCTCTCCTCGGACGCGATATCGTCGATCGACGCGTCGTCGACAGCAGCTCCGGATTCGTCTTCCTCACCCCCTTCAGTGGGACCAGCCGCCGTAATCTTCGGTTCGGTCATGAACTGGCTCGCCTCTTCGGGGCTATCGATCCGAACCCCATAGACTGTGACGAGTTCGGCCCCGGCATCGAGTTCGCGCTCGAATTCGACGGTGTGGTCCTCGAACGCCGTCCAGTTCTCGCTCTCGTACTCGGGGTGAAATCCGACGCCGTCCATCGAGAACTCGTCGGGGATGCTCTCGGACAGGCGAACTGTCGCCGAATCGTCCCGATCTGACGTGAGAGTGAACTTGACCGTCGGCACCGCGAACTCGTCCGTCTTGAACGCCTTTTCGACGGTGATGCCGTCCGCGGAAACTACGATGTCGTCCTGATACGCCTCTTCGCTCATAGCCACTCCTATCCACACCATAACCATAAAACAAACGGGCACTGATCGGCTGGTATCCCACGCCACTCGGAGCAAACACGCAAGTACGAGATGGTCAGTTACAGGTCGACGCGATCCCCGATCTCGGCGATTTCGAGCGCGGCAGGGTACTCGAACCCTCGTGCGTGATGATGCAGTACTGTCGGATCGGCAGTGAGCCCCTTCCACATGTCCCAGTGGCTTGGGAGGAACTGATCGAACTGCAGATCGCTCGCGGCCTCGATCGCCTGATTCTCGTCGTTGTACCAGCGCGTCCGGACGGGTTCACCGGTCTCCTTATCGGGGACGTTGCCGACGGTCCCGAACGCAAGAATGCCGAGGTCGATCTCGTACTCCTCGCCGATGCGGGTGAACTCGTCGCTGGGTTTGGTGTCGCCGCCGTGGAACACCGTCTTCCCCTCGTGTTCGATGACGTACGAGACCGGATGTGTGGCGTCCGCGTCGTATGCGTCCTCGACGTGAATCGTGAAACTGCCGACTTCGAGGGTATCCCCTTCACTCACTTCGACGAACTGGTCATCATCGATATCGTGATCGGCCTGCCAGTCCTCCTCGTCGCGAGCGACTGTGAGGCTGTCGTCCGGCGCGTACAGGTCCGCACCCGTCGATTCGAGGATCGGTGCCTGGGAGGGGCCGTGGACGTGGTCCGTGTGCTCGTGGGTGGCAAGAACAGCATCGGCCTCCTCGATGTCCTCGGGATTGAACGGGACCGGAATCATCCGCGTGGTTCGTGGCGGATCACCAAGTCCGACGTATGGATCGACAAACAGCGTCGTCCCATCGCTGGCTTTCATAGCGAAACCGTTGCAGCCGAGATACCAGACGGCGATGCGTTCGGGAGTAGCGTCCGCGATCGCGTTCGGGAGCCAGTCGCCCCAGTCACTTTCGATTGCCATACGGCAAACCACCGGTCAGGTCGGGCGTAAGTGTTGCGCTCTCCGGTCACAGAGAGTCCACTCCGATCAGCTCTCACACAGCGTAAGTGGAGAGCCGATTCAATCCTGACAGCAGCCGCCAGCCTGCTCGCCGAAGTCGACGTCAAGCGGTGCCGAGATCGCCTCGTTGACCGCTTCAAGCCGCGCGTCGAGTCGTTGCTGGGCTTCGAGATACTCGGACATGGTCGGCTGTGAGTGAAGCTCGCTCTGTGCCTGCTGGAGCTCCTGCAGGTCGTCCTGACCTGCATCGCCAGTCTGTCGGGCGAGCATGAACTCCTGGCGGAGCGATTCGAACTCCTGAATCTGTTCTTGCAGTTCGTCGTCCGATTCGACGGCCGCCTTCGCGGACTCGAACGCCTCGTATTCCGGGAGGTTACGGATCGCTTCGCCAAGCTCACGGCCGAGCGTCTCGATGTCGCTGTCGGGGACGGTTACGTCAGTGTCAATGCTCATACCTCGCGTTACGACTGCGAGTGTATCAACCTGCTGGTCTCCCCGATCTACTCCGAAAGAGTCGTCGCCAGATCAGCCGACCAGTGGATGTCCCCATCGTACACGACGGGGAGTTCCGCGCGAGCGAGATAGGAAACGATCTCCTCTCGCCCCAGGGTGAACTCCGATTCGTTGCCACACAGGTACGAGTACTCGTTGCCGTCGAGATAGGGGTGATAGAAGCTCCCGGTGTGCTGTGAGGAGAACTGATCGTATACCAGCAGGAACCGATCCCCGTCCTCGATTGGTTCGACCCTAGCAGTTGCGGGGATCCGATTCTCGCTTTGCGTCAGCGAATGAGTTCCATCGCCGACCACAGCGTAGTCTTTCCCCATCATGATCCGACAGCGCGCCAGCTGGAGCGCCCGTTCAATGCCGAAGCCATGCGCGAGTAGTTTTGCGAAGGTCGATCCCACTTTTACTGCATGGTCGTTGAGCACCTGCGAGAACGTCACTGCGCCGGCAACGGCCCCCTGTTCGATCAGCTCACGGCCTTCGTGATATGAGCCACACGCGTTCAGGAAGAAGGTCTCGACACGACAGCGCTCCAGCGTCGATGCCGCCATATAGCCGTCAGGACAGCGAAGCCCCTCAGTTTCACAGTGACCGATGTAATGGACGAAATCGTACTCGGACTCGAAGGTTCTGGCGAGTTGAGCACTCGTCAGCCCGTTCTCGACCGTTACATCGATCGGGAGCTGTTCACCACGCTGACGATAGATCTCGGCTACGTCTTCGTGTTCGTCCGCCATTTCGTCATCATTGAGTACCACAACGATCCCGATCCCATCGCGGTCGTCCGCCAGAAACTCCAGTCGGTTCAGGTATGCCGTCGGCGACGACCGGAACACGTCGATCGGCGTTCCTTCGGCGAGCCAGCCGTGAATACGGCCGCCCCGGAGTTCGGGTTTGAGGATATCGACCGAACTGATCTCTCCCGGCCCGCGGTGACCACGATAAAAATCATCGAGCGAACGCTCGACGAGTTCGCTGCCCGATAGCTCGGACGTTCGGGGCGTAAACACGAGGCTCATCCGATCGAGCAGAAACGGGATCGTCGAGACGTGCTCGACGGTGGGGTCGACGTATGTCGAAAGATGCCAGTCCGGGATTCGGTGCTGGATCGCGTCGTTCGCCACGGACAGATACGTCGCGAGGCGTTCAGCAGGTGTGGCGTCGTACAACACGTCGACGTCGAGACCGAGGGTGTCGAGTATACTGGCTTCCGAGAGCTCGGTCCCGTAGGGCCCCGCGTTACGGACCAGACAGTCGAGGAAGAACACCTGCCTGAGCAGACGCTCGGTCTCCCGTTCGAGCTCCGACCCGCCCGGAAGCTCCCACTCCAGATCGAGCTCCGGTACGCGGAGAACGGGTCGTGTCCGGTCGCGGACGTCGACCGAGGCCTGCAGGTAGTACGCGAGCGGTGCGAGGACAAACAGCGGCTCGAGGTCGGGCGGAGAGACGATCTCGATACCGCTGTCGGGGGTCGCTGCAACCACCTGGTCCGGCACCTCAACCTCGTCACCGGTCTGCAGGAGCGGTGGATGGCCGCGAAGCGTCGGATAGCTACGGTCAGTTCCGGGCGTCTTGTGGGATGCATGAAGATGTGAGAGCGCCGTTGCCAGGCCGCCAGGTGTTGGCGGTACTGTCAGTTTGTGGCTCGGGAGTTCGGCCCTGCTTCGAAGTCCGACCGTCGTCGGCGTGCGTTCGGGGAACTCGATCTCCACCGCGTCGTAGGTCGGCGTTCGATCGATCGAGAGCGCACTCTCGACGCGCAGATACGTCTTGATCTCGCCGTCGATATCGATCAGGTAGTCGTCCTCGGGGAGCGAAAGGGAGTCCTGATCAGCAGTGAGTTCGTGCGTTTCGCCGCCGGAGAGTGGGGTTACGTAGAGGACAGCAGCTGGTACCGAGACCTCCGACATCGAACAGGTAACCGTCGCGTCAGTCGGCCGTGGAAGTTCGGCACTCGACCGAACGAGATCCAGCCCCGGGCTGTCGATGACGAGTTCTGCGTTCCCGCCATCGAGTGCTTTGAGCCCGGCATCCGTCACTTCCCACTCGATCATTCGACTCGTAGAAAAACACTACTGGTCAATATTAGTATCGGTAGCGCGAGGTGTCAAGACATACCAGTACTCGTCGTGCGAGCGGAAGAAAGGTACAATTATACGCCATCGGCCCTCGACGTAGACGTATGAACTACGATGCCGTTCGAGAGTCCGATCCCGCGGTCGCCGACGCACTCGCCGGCGAGGTAGAACGACAGCGCAACAGCTTGCAGATGATCGCGAGCGAGAATCACGTCAGCGAGGCGGTGCTCGAAGCCCAGTCGAGCGTCCTGACGAACAACTACGCCGAGGGCTACCCCGGTGCTCGTTACTACGCGGGCTGTGAGTACGCTGACGACATCGAGGAACTCGCCATCGAGCGTGCCCACGAACTCTGGGGTGGCGACCACATCAACGTCCAGCCACACTCCGGGACGCAGGCTAACCAGGCAGTCTATCTGGCGATGCTCGATCCGGGCGACAAGATCCTCTCGCTGGATCTGACCCACGGCGGCCACCTCTCACACGGTCACCCCGCGAACTTCACCGGCCAGCTCTATGAGGTCGAACAGTACGAGGTCGACGCGGAGTCGGGCTACATCGACTACGAGGCCCTCCGTGAGCACGCCGAGGCGTTCGATCCCGATATCATCGTCTCGGGCTACTCCGCGTACCCGCGCACCGTGGAATGGGAGCAGATTCAGGCGGCAGCAGACGCTGCCGACGCACTCCATCTCGCCGACATGGCCCACATCACCGGGCTCGTCGCCGCGGGCGTCCACCCCTCTCCCGTCGGCGTCGCCGACTTCGTCACCGGTTCGACCCACAAGACGATCCGCTCGGGCCGGGGCGGCATCGTCATCTGCGACGAGGAGTACGCCGATGACATCGACAAGGCCGTCTTCCCCGGCGGGCAGGGCGGTCCGCTCATGCACAACATCGCCGGCAAGGCAGTCGGTTTCGGCGAGGCCAACTCCGAAGCATTCGATGAGTACGCCGCACAGACGATCGAGAACGCGAAAGCCCTCGGCGACCGACTACAGGAACACGGCTTCACGCTGGTTTCG
This sequence comes from Natranaeroarchaeum aerophilus, assembly GCF_023638055.1. NCBI lineage: Archaea > Methanobacteriati > Methanobacteriota > Halobacteria > Halobacteriales > Natronoarchaeaceae > Natranaeroarchaeum > Natranaeroarchaeum aerophilus. The sequence continues at coordinate 19,156 of NZ_JAKRVY010000012.1, forward strand.
GGGGGCACCGACAACCACCTCGTGCTGGTCGATCTCCGCGACTCTCACCCCGATGTCACCGGCGGCGATGCCGAGGAGGCGCTGGAGGAGGCCGGTATCGTTCTCAACGCCAACACTGTCCCCGGCGAGACGCGAAGCCCGTTCAACCCGAGTGGTATCCGCGCTGGCTCTCCCGCACTGACCACACGTGGCTTCGACACCGACGCGATGGAGACAGTCGCCGACTGTATCTCCCAGGTCGTCGATGCTGTCGCCGACGACGAAGTCGACGAAGCCATCGAAGACGTCGCGGCGACCGTCGACGACCTCTGTGCGGAGCACCCACTCTACGAGTAGCGGTCCGATCTTCCCGTGCTTTTTTGGCGACGACGCCCCGTTCTCGGCCCCAACAACCCGCTTCGAATACTGTAGTGTTAGACTTCGAAATTTGTAGTTAGTAACTTCGAAATCTGTAGTATGGGTAGTTGCAGCCAAAACACCCAACTATGGCCGGAAGTCGAATCGGGGCGAATCCTCCAGGGATGGACCGTCGTCGCGCTCCCGACCGTTCTCGAACGTAACGTAGTTGAGATAGAACGTCCGGCCACACCCATCGTCGCTGGACGTCCCCTCGGGCTGACCGATACAGACGAAGTCGATGCCGTCAGCGTCTTCGTACGCCCCTGTGGTGGACGAATACTCGTAGCCAGCGAGGGGCTCTCTGGTAACCGACTTGTCGGCCAGATACGCATCCCGATCGATCTCCACGACGGTATCACAGTAGGGGCAAGTGTACGTTACGGAAACCACACTCGCTCTAGGGCACCGACGGGTATCAGGATTGTCCCAGTGCCAACACTCGCCTCGCGACAGCACAGGCATCCCGGCCATGGGGATTTATTCATAGGTGCGTTCAACTGGGTCCCGATGGCCGAACTGGGCGTCCTCGATCTGATCGTGAAGCTACTCGCTGGCCTCGGCGTGCTCGTGTTACTCCTTGGACTCCTCGTCGACGCTGGACTGGTATTGCTTGCCGGGTTCCTGTTCGTCGTGGCGGGCGTATTTTATATCGGGATACGGATCCTCCGACAGCGCGTCGAGACGACCAGTGTGTGACTACGGCTGTTTGTCCGAAAACAGCCCGAAATCGAGGCCGACAAGAAGGGTCCCGACCGCCAACAGCAGTGTTGCAAGAACGAGTCCGAGCAAGGGGAGATCCATACCTGTCGTCGAAGCGATCAGTGTGACGCTGCCGAGTATCATCAGTCCCACACCGATTAGGAGTTCGGGATCGTCGGACAGTCCCATACGTGATCTGTGATCGGCTCGGGACTTCAATCGACCCCCGCAAGTGCTATGACTCCGTACAATGAATGATCCGCCATGATCGACGAGACAGTCGAAGAGATCGCAGACATGCAGACACACAGCGCCTCGAACGTTGCTATCAAAGCCGCCCGGGCGCTTCTGACAGTCGCAGACCGGGAAGTGACGACCGTAGAGGAGTACGAACGTGATCTGGAACGTAACGCAAGCGTCCTTCGCCGGGCGAACCCATCACACGCAATCCTCCAGAACGCGATGGCCGATATCGTGGACGCGGTCACCACTGCTGACCTCACGGATGTCGAGGATGCCAAAGCCGTTACGCGGTCGACAGTCGATACAGTGATCGAAAACGTTCGGCGCGAGAAACAGGACGCCGCAGCGAATGCGGTGCCGCTGTTCGAGGACGGCTCGACGATACTGACACACGATTACTCCTCGACCGTACTCGCAGGACTGGAACGGGCCGTCGAGGACGGGCGTGAGCTCGAAGTATACGTGACGGAGGCACGGCCACGCTATCTTGGCCGCCGGACAGCGCGTCGACTGGCCGGACTCGACGGCGTCGAGACGCATCTGATCGTCGATAGCGCTGCTGGCCACCACCTGCCGGAGTGTGATCGACTCATCACGGGGATCACGTCGATCGTGGACGAGCATATCTATAATCGGATCGGGACGTTCCCACTCGCCGCCACTGCCAACGAGGTCGGGACACCGATGGCGGCCGTCGGTGCCAGCTCGAAGATCGTTGGCAAGCGATTCGTCTTCGAGAACGAGTATCGACCCGTCAGCGAGGTGATGCGGGAGCCAGCGGAGGGGTTCAACGTCAAGAACCCAGGTTACGACGCGACACCGCTATCGCTGGTGGATACGATCATTACCGACGAGGGGGAGCTAGAGGCGTAGGGCCGCGGGTCACCCGACGCTCACCCACTCGCCCGTGGCGTCGCTTCGCTCGATCGCATCCAGCACTCGCTGTGCAGCAAGCCCGTCCTCGAAGTTGGGGTGGAACTCGCCGCCGTCGGCGACCGCAGAGAGGAATTCGTAGTTCTCGTGGACGAACGTGTGTTCCCAGCCGATAACGTGGCCCGGCGGCCACCAGTGCTCGATGTAGGGATCCGTCTCGTCCGTCACGAGGATCGTCTCGTAGCCCCGTGAGTCCTCCCGGAGAAGTTCGAGTTCGTTGAGCCGTTCGAGGGAGAATCGCAGGCTCCCTTTCGAGCCCTGGATCTCGATCGTGTGGTCGTTCTTGTGACCGTTGGCAAAGCGTGAGGCCTCGAAGGTACCCATCGCCCCGCTTTCGAACTCGGCCTGTGCGGAGTAGGCGTCGTCGACAGTGACCGGCCGCGTCTCGTCGCTGCCCTCGACCGGACGCTCGTCGACGAACGTCTGTAGCTGTCCAGAGATCCGTTCGATTTTGCCCGCCTGCTCGCCGACGAGAAAGCGCGCGAGGTCGATCGTGTGACTGCCGAGATCACCCAGCGCGCCGCTACCCGCTAGCTCGGCGTCGTTGCGCCAGGACCACGGTGCATCGGGGTCGACGAGCCAGTCCTGGAGATACCGACCGCGGATGTGATGGATCTCGCCCAGTTTGCCGTCCTCGATCAACCCCTTCGCGTATCGAAGTGCGGGGACGAAGCGGTAGTTGAACGCGCTTCCGGCGGGCACGTCGGCGTCGCGCGCCGCCTGTGCCATCTCTTCGGCGACGTCGAGCGTGGGGGCGAGCGGTTTTTCACAGAAAACTGGCGTGCCCGATTCGAGTGCGGCAATCGATGGCTCGGCATGGACGTGGTTCGGACCGAGATTGTAGAAGACGTCGACCTCGTCGATCTCCTCGGCCCAGTCGGTCGACGTTCTGGTAAAGCCCAGTTGGTCGGCGGCGTCGGCCAGTGCCGCCTCGTCGCGGCCGATCAGGACGTCGCGCTCGACGTCCGGTGCGTCCTCGAAAAACATCGGCAGTCGTGCTAGCGCGTTCGCGTGAGCCTGTCCCATGAACCGATAGCCGAGTACCCCGACCTGCAGTGTCATAGAAAGACCTTCGTTGCGTCTGATAATTAGTGGTTTGGTACATCGTGGAGGCCCACGGATCCGCTGTGATCAGTCGGCTGCGCTCCCACGAGGGTCACGCCGTAATTCGGTATTCGATCGCCCCGATTCCGGGGATGTGGAGAGTGCGTGTCCGACGTCGATCGGCCTCGGACCGAGTCACGAGATGATACCGAATACTCAGTACGGTACCGACAACTGCGGTGATCGCTACGGCACTTGCGATCGGATAACTCAGCACGGCGAAGATACCGATGATGAGCCCGAGGAGTGCAATCATTCCCCCGAGCGTTGGTGGTTCAGGCGGTCGCGACGGTAGTCCCTGTTTTGGCTGTGGTGGGATTGTCATATCAACTGCTACGGTTTGCGGGGATAAAAACCTTTCAGATTACAGATAATTATAGAGAATTGTTAGCATTGTCCAAGCAAAGATCTTCAACATTAGGCCTTCTAAAGTAGTTTAATGGTTACCATGCTAACGGTAGACAACTAGTCGGTATTTTTACCTGACGAGCCTCGTTATCAGTGCAGCGAGTGTCGCCGTCACCGCCGTCCCGATACTGATACCGACGAGTGCCCCGACCGAGAGCGTCGCACCGATGCCGCCGATGTCGACGAGGAGTGCGAGCAGATATACGACCAGACTCGTGACGACGGATCCAAACGCCGCTCCGAGACCCGCTGCGAGCAAGACGGCGTCACGCTCTGCGTTGAACGTCAGTCCAGTCAGCGTACCAGTCCCGAGTGCAACGAGGGGAAGTAGCAGGACTGCGAACCCGAGCGCCGTTTGTGCCGCGAACGAGTTGATACCAGCCACACCGGAGAGCGCCCCGACCAAAAGACCGCTCACTCCGAAGCCGATACCCGCCACCAAAAATAGTCCCGCAGATCGTCCGATATGCTGTTGTGTACGCGGTCGCTTGAGGATTTCTTCGAGCCGACGTATCCGTTGCTCTATCTTTTCTCCTACTCCCGATCCGTCCTCGATATCCGCACTGTCTACTGCCATGCCGAGAGAATCTCGTTAGTCCACCATTATAAGTACGGCGTTATATCAGAACGTTGGAAAGTAAATGAACCGTTTCGGCCACTATCTGTGAGTGATCGTTGCTATCGGGTACTAACACTATATTACCGGCAACAACGAGATCGAAAGGGAAGACTACTGCCGACTCACGCCCAGAACGCGTCGCCGGGTTGGGAGTCGAAGACGGCACGATCCAGCATCTCGACGGCCTTCTCTAGACCCTCTATCGAGGAGGTCAACGAGTCCTCGTGCTCGATCGAGAGCGCACCGTCGTAGCCGACCATCCGGAGCGTCGAAACGACGTCTTTCCAGTGTAGCTCCCCGTGACCATAGCCGATGGACCGGAACAGCCAGGACCGCTCGGCTTCCTCGGTGTACGGCGTCGTGTCGAGGACGCCCTTCTCACGGGCCTGCTCCTCGTAGACACGGGTGTCCTTGGCGTGGAAGTGATGAATTGCATCTTCTTCGCCCAGCAGGCGGATCGCATCCGTGATCTCGATACCCTGCCAGTAGAGATGTGAGGGATCGAAGTTCGCGCCGATCCGATCGTTGGTGGCCTCGCGCAGGCGAAGCAGACCGTGTGGCTCGTAGACGAGCATGTTGGGATGCATTTCGATGGCGACATCGACACCGTGGGTTGCCGCGTGCTCGGCGATCTCCGCCCAGTAAGGAATCGCTACTTCCTCCCACTGGTACTCGTGGGCGTCCGCGTGTTCGCCCGGCCACGGAGCAGTGACCCAGTTGGGCGTCTCGTCGTTCGGACTGCCAGCGGGAAGCCCGGAGAAACAGGTCACCGTGTTCACGTCGAGCTGTCCGGCGAGTTCGATCGCTTCCCGGAGTTCGGTATCGGCCTCCGTAGCGCGATCCTCGTCGGGATGGATCGGGTTGTTGTGGGTCGCGAGTGCGCTGATGCGCATGTCGTGCTGGTCGAGTAGCTCGGCGAGCTCGGCCTGTGCGTCCTCGTCGTCCAGGTACGCACGACGGTCGAGGTGGTCGTCACCGGGCCAGCCGCCGACGCCCGGCTCGACGGCGTCGACACCGATATCGTCGAGATATGCGAGCGCTTCCGAGAGCGACCTGTCGTACAGCGGTGGGGTATGTACACCGATCTCCATGCGTGATACATCAGCAGTCACCGAGAAAAAACTTCGGAGCCTCCTCAGTTCGTCGGCGGTTCAGTCGGCAGTTCGTCGTCGATCCCGACTGCGTGTTCCGCCTCGCTGGAGCGATAGATCGCATCGATGACCCGCTGGACAGTGAGTGCCTGCTCGACAGTGTTCAACTCGGGGGGTTCACCTGCTGCAACCGCTTCCAGAAATGCCGCCTGCTCCTCAGTATGAGCGTTGTGTTCCTGCACTTCGACGTCGGTCGTTTTCAGGTTGTGCGCGCCGCGCTGGTCCGCATCGTAGAGCGTGAGGTCACCGCTCGATTTGTCGAACCGTGCCCCTCCATCGGTGCCGCGAACGTAGAACTCCTGGCTCGGCGGGCGATTCGTCGCCCACGCCACCTCCAGCGAGACCGTCTGACCGTCCGCACAACGGATCAGCGCAGTCGCGGAGTCGTCGACGTCGAACGCGTCGGCTCCCCGATCCTCGCCCCACATCGTCACGTACGAGTACTCCTCGTCGGTACCGAACTCGGCGCGAGTCTGGCCGCTGACTTCGACGACGTCCGGGTAGTCGAGACAGTGTAGCGCGAGATCGAGTGCGTGAACGCCGATATCGATGAGCGCACCGCCACCCGACACCGATTTGTCGGTAAACCACGAGCCCCGCCCGGGAATGCCACGTCGCCGGATGTAGTTCGCTTCGACGTGAGAAACGTCGCCGAACGTCCCCGACTCCGCCTCCTCCTTGATGATCTGTGCCTGATGGTGAAATCGCGTGTGGAAGCCGACCATACAGAACCCGTCGGCATCCCGTGCCGCTGTCGCGATCCGCTCGGCGCTTTCGAGCGTGTGTGCAAGCGGCTTTTCGAGCAACACGTCGAGGCCCGCCTCGAGCGCGTCGACCGCGTACTCCTCGTGGAACCGGTTCGGCGTGGTGACGATTACGGCGTCGACCTGCTCGAACAGGTCGGTGTGATCCTCGTACGTAGGAACCTCATACTCCTCGGAAAAGGCCGCTCTGGCGTCCTCGTCGATGTCGACGCCGCCGACGATCGTCGCACCCGCGTCGACGAGCTTGTTCGCGTGGTGATACGCGATGTTTCCAAGCCCAACGATTCCGACGCGCACGTCGTTTCGATCCATGGAGACATATGAGGTGGTGAGCCGTTTAACTCTTTCAGATCCGTGTATCGGCTGTATTCAACTATTTGAGCCCATCTATCTGGGGATTTCTCGGTCCCAGACGACCGACGGACCCGGTGGACCGATATCCGACCACTCGGTCGCCACCCGTGGTCATACTTTTAACAGTAGCCCACTAAACGGGCCAGTATGGAACAGTTCGACAAATTCGTCTCGTCGACGACGTTACGCGAAGAGAACGATTCGATCAAGCTGTACCAGAACACGGTTGCACTGGCCTGTCCGGCCTGTGAGGAACCGTTCGACGACATGGTCGTCTGCAAAAACGAGTTCACCAGCCTCAACCAGACGATGCCGCTGGACCTCTGTGCGACGGTCCACGACGGCACGCCGGTGCTGTTCACGCACAAGCCCTGATTACTGGGTAAAGCGTTCCCAGAACGGCTCGAACTCCTCGTCGTCCTCGGTGAGCCGCTGCCACTCGGCCAGCCCTCGCTCCTCGCGAGTTCCGGGAATGGTGTTGTCGAGAACGAGCGCGGCGAGACCGCCGACCGCCATGCCGGTCGAGCCGATCACGAAGACCGTGTCGGCGATCACGCGCTCGCTCAGCACTGGCCCGAGCACGGCGACGCCCTCCAGCATCGTACCGAACTGGTCTGCGTTCTCGAAGTTCCCCATGTACTCGGGGATCGTCAGACCAACGAACATGGCAAAGCCGATCACGAAGACGTTTCGCGAGGAGTCCAGATCGACGTGTTTCAGGTTCGAGAGACCAACCGCGACGATCTGGGCGAACATTGCAACAAAGAGACCGCCCACGATGGGGTCGGGAATCGTCGCGATCAGCTGGCCGAAGTAGCCGATAAAGCCGACGAACAGCATGATCACCGCGCCGACCTGGACGACGTATCGCGAGGCGACGCCGGTCAGGCCGATCGCGCCGATGTTCTCGGAGTACGACGTCGAGCCGCTGGTACCCATGATCCCCGAGAAGACGTTCATCAGCCCCTCCATCCCGATCCCGTGGTTGATCCGCTGCTCGCTCGGCGCGGCGGAGCCGGTGATGTTTGCGACGGCGTAGTAATCACCGAGGCTCTCGACGATGGAGGCAAGCACGCCCGCGAACATGCCGATGACGAACGCGGCCGTCACTTCCGGCATTCCCCACTGGAAGGGATAGATCGGCAGGATGAACGTCGTGTCCGTGACCTGACCGAGCGGGACGTAGCCGGGATGGCCGTCGCCGAAGGTTCCCTGCACGGAGAGTCCTGCAGCGACGATCCACGAGATCGCAAGCGCCAGAATGACGGGATACAGTTTGAACGCCCGGTGTTTGATGTCCAGATACTGTGAGAAGGCGACGATCAGGCCGACTGTCAGACCGAGGAGCAACCAGCTCTGTTCGGACGAGGTGATCTGTGGTGCATCGAAGAGGGCAAGCCCAATTAGCATGATGGTCGGCGCGATAACGACCGGCGAGAGGAACCGTTTAAGTTTGCCAACCAGCCCGAAGTACCCCATCAAGACCTGTACCAGGGCGGCGACGATGATCGCACCCTGTAGCTGGACGATCGCGTCCTGCCAGTTATTGGTGGGTACTGCTGTGATGACGACCACAATCGCGATCGCTGGCGCGAGCATCGAAAAGGGAGCACCCTGCACGATCGGATAGCGGTTCCCGAACGTCGTCTGGGCGAGTGTGGCGATACCCGAGACGACGAAGAACGTGCCAACGAACTGCGCGGTGATGTCCGGTGGCATCCCCATGTAATCGGCCAGAATCAGCGGCACAGCGATGTTGGCCCCGACCATCGTAAGGTAGTGTTGCACGCCGAGCACGGCAGACTCGCCTGCTGGCGGTTTCTCGTCGATCCCGTATTCGATCGCATCACTGGGATCGAGCCCCTCGGTTCCGGTAATCGATTCGTCCGACATACTGTTGCTGTCGCTGTAATTTCGGAGGTGGGTAAAAGGGGTGTTGATCCATCGTCGGGAGTATCGTTAAACCCCTGGGCCGCCGATACTCCTCCATGTACACGAAAGTCAACTACGAGGAGGTCGACCCGGTCGGGGAGGCGATGCACCTGCTCCGTGAACCGCTTGACACCGAGCAGGTCGGCGTGACCGTCGCTCGGTGTCCGCCGGGCTGGAAGTCAGTACCCCACGAACACACCGACAACGACCACGAGGAGGTCTACGTGCTGATCGAGGGCGCGGCCGACGTGATCGTCGACGACGAGCGGGTGCCAATGTCCGAAGGCGATGCGATCCATATCCCGCCGGAATCGACGAGACAGATCGAAAATGGCGATGCCGAAAGCGCGTTCGTACTGGTGAGCGGTCCGGAAGGGCTAGAGGGCGAGGGCGGGGTCGAACACGAGTGGATCATCGACGGCTTCAGCGGCTGACCGGGGGTTCTTTCCCATCGCCGGTTCGACATCCGAGTATGACACAGCTCCTACCTGACGAGACCGCACGGTTTGTCAGTGCCGCGGGACCCCAGCCCGACGATGTGCTGGCGGAGATGGACGAGTACGCCCACGAGCACGGCTTCCCCCACGTTGGCCCGGAGGTCGGTGGCTGGCTCCAGTTGCTCGCGCGGATGGTCGAGGCCGAGCGCGTCTTCGAGTTCGGCTCTGGCTACGGCTACTCGGCGTACTGGTTCGCCCGCGCGCTGCCCGACGATGGCGAAATCGTGCTGACCGAGTTCGACGCCGACGAGCTAGAACTGGCTCGTGAGTATCTGCGTCGTGGCGGGTTCGACAGTATGACAACCTACGAGCACGGCGACGCCATCGAAACGGTCGAGCGCTACGACGGCCCCTTCGACGTGGTGCTGGTCGACGTCCGGAAAGATCAGTATCCCGACGCCTTCGAGGCGGTTCGCGAGAAGGTTGCACCGGGCGGTATCATCGTCGCCGACAACGCGATGACGGCGGGGACGCTCGATTTCGAGGGCCTTCTGGCGGTACAGGAGGGTGCTGATCCCTCGGATCTCGACGACCAGACACGGGGAATCGCCGACTATCTGCAGGCGACACGTGATGCTCCCGAGTTTACGACTGCCGTAATGCCGGTCGGAGAAGGGATTGCCGTGAGCTATCGGTCGGAGTGACTGTCCGTATCGACGACTACTCGGATCCCATCCGTGTACTCCGGATCGATTCGCGTCGTCCAGCCGTGAACCCGAGCGAGCGCACGCACGTTCGGTAGCGCGACACCCGCTTCCGAGGTCGGGACCGCAGAGCCGTACTCGAAGTACTCCTCGAGGTCCGCTTTGATCGGTGGCGTTCCGTTACCACTCATCCGGATTTCGTCATTCGATACCTGGATCTCGACCGCGTCCGCACCGTTCCGGTCGAAGAACTCGTAGGCGCTTTTGAAAAGAGCTCGCACCCGAGCGCCGTCGGCGTCGACGTCGAGATCCCCGTCGACGGTCACGGAGAGGTCGCCCGCATCGACCTGCGTTCTGGCGGTTCGAGCAGCGTCAGCGATGTCGACGTGCTCCGTTTCCCGTGCTGTCTGCCCGTACTTTGCGAGAATCGAGAGGTCGTTGACGATGCCGGTCATGCGTGATGCCGAACCGGAAACGGCCTGCAACGAGTCGTTCGCCGTGCCGATCTGATTGTTCGTGATCGCATCGCCCGCGAGCGAGACGTGTCCTTCGATAATGGTGAGGGTGTTCCGGAGCTCGTGGGTAAGCGCCTCGGCGAAGTCGTGGAGCTGGTCGTTCTGTCGTTCGAGCTCCCGACGCCGTTTTTCGGTTTCGGTCACGTCAGTAAGCATCAGTAGCTTGCCGATCCGCGTCGCACCAAGCTCGAAGGATGTGGTCGACGCGAGATAGTAGTTCGTCGTGCCGTTCCGTTCGCGTTCGAGGATCCGCTGTTCGATGCTCTCTTCGTGCCCGACCTCGGGCAGCACCGTCTCCACCGGCTGGCCGACCGAGCCGTCCAGTTCCGGGACCAGCGTGGCTGCACGCCGGTTGAAATCACGGACCCGGTCGTCGTCGTCGAGGAAGACGGTCGCCTCATCGACCTTGTCGGTTAGCTGGACCGCCATGAATCGGTCCTGATGGACGAACAGCACGCCGATCGCGAAGATTGCGACCCCGAGCGGGGAGTAGATCATCCCGAGTAGCAGGTCGCTCTGGTACCCTACAATGTCGAACACGACGGGGAGCCCGGTAAGCACCGCAAGCCCACTGAGTGGCCTGGTATCGTACTCCGATTCGGCGAACATCTCGAGCAGCATGAACAGGCCGATCCCGGCGAGCATATACGAGAATGCCGTGGTCACCCAGTGGAACGGCTCATGAACCACGGTTAGATGGGCAAACGGAACAGTTGCTGCCTCCATGGTGTAGTACTGACTGTGAAACGGGTTGGTGAGCTTCACTGCCACGATCGCTACGTAGACAGCGACCGCCAGCCCGCGAAGCCGTCGGTTCCGGTGATACGTCCGACCGGTGTACGCCGACGCGAAGTACAGCCAGCAGCCGACCGTCGCAAAGCCGATAGTGAGCCCGACGAGATAGATCGCGTTCGTAAGCAGATCCGTTGGAGTGAGGAGATAGCCGACGTACGACAGCGACCACCCGCCTGTCGTCGTAAGCAGGGCGACGAGGCCGATTCTGGTTTCTCGATCCGTCACTTTCCGTGCCCGGAGCAAGGCGAGAAAGCAAAGAGTGGCGGCAGTGCCGAATCCGAATAAATGCAACCAAAATAACATAAATGGCGTAGTTTCCGGATCAATGATGAGTTTCCTGGGTTATAAATGTCTCCTTCACCGAGGGTCGTGCCGATACGCCGCACCCTGGCCCCGTGTACGACGCCATTGTCAGCGGTAGAACGTGCGACTTAACCGCTTCGTCGGCCTCTATACAGTCAATGGTACCAGCGATCGAAACACAGAATCTTCTCAAAGAATACGGCGATCTGCGGGCGCTGGACGAACTTTCCTTGCGGGTCGAGGAAGGCGAGTTCTTCGGACTGCTCGGTCCAAACGGTGCGGGAAAGACAACGTTCATCAACATCCTCGTTGGCCTCGCACGGAAGACCGGCGGCGACGCGTACGTCTTCGGTCACGACGTGGTCGAGGAGTACCAGCAAGCCCGGAACGCGATCGGTCTCGCGCCACAGGAGTTCAACGTCGACCGATTCTTCCCCATTCGAGAGGTACTCATGCACAAGGCGGGCTATCACGGTATTTCTGAAGACGTCGCGGCACGTCGCGCCGAGGAAGCACTTGAACGAGTCGGAATCTCCCACAAGGCCGATGAGCGGTTCGACTGGCTCTCCGGCGGGATGAAACGCCGGTTCCTGCTGGCTCGTGCCCTGGTTACCGACCCTGATCTGTTGATCCTCGACGAGCCAACGGCAGGCGTCGACGTCCAGCTCCGCCACGACATCTGGGCGGTGATTCAGGAACTAAACGAGGAGGGCACAACTGTCCTGCTGACGACGCACTACATCGAGGAAGCCGAACGTCTCTGTGATCGCGTCGCGATCGTCAACGAAGGCTCGATCCTCGACGTCGCGACACCGGGCGACCTGATGGATCGCGGGACGGACACCATCTACGTGACAGTCGGGACGGCGGTCGCAGCGACTCCCGCTGCAAGCGCCGGTGTCGCGGGTGCTGGGACAACCACGATAGAGAGTGGTCATCTGGCGGGCGAGGATCGTCTTGTCGCGCTCGACGGCGTCGAGGACGTTACTCTTGAAGACGGACGTCTGGCGATCCGTGCGGACGACGGCGGCGCACGGACACCCGCCGTCCTGAACGTTCTTGAAGAAGTGGGTCACGAGATCACTGACATCGAGATTTCACGAACCTCGCTCGAAGAAGTGTTCGTCGAGATGACCAACGAGAAACGCTCCGATCGGGAGGGGATCGAGGCGTGATCGGGATCTCGATGGGCGTTTCGACTGGGGTCCGAACGCTGCTCAAGCGCGAGATTCAGCGGTACGTCCGCCGTCCCACGAACACGTTCATGCCGCCGCTGATCACCAATATCCTGTATTTTTCGGTGTTCGGTATCATCCTCGGGGGGCGGATCGATCAGATCCAGGGTTTCGATTACATCGTCTTCATCATTCCGGGACTCGTCGTCCTCGGAACGATCTCGAACGCCTTCGAGAACGCCTCGTTCTCGATCTTCCACGGCCGCTGGAACGAGTATATCCACGAGACGCTAACCTCGCCGCTGTCGTACTCGCAGATGGTCGGCGCATACGTCGCGGCCAGCGCCCTCCGGGGACTGCTCGTCGGCGTCCTGATCGCCATCGTCGGCGTCGTCTTCACCGTCCTCAGCGGCGACTTCGCGACCATCGGTTTGGAGCAACCCGTCTACCTGATCGCCTTTATGCTCGTCATCTCGGTGCTGTTCGCCGGATTCGGCGTGATCGGCGGCCTGCTCTCGGAAGACTTCGACCACCTCACGGTGATGAATCAGTTCATCGTCCGCCCGCTGGTGTTTTTCGGCGCAGTCTTCTATTCGCTGGAGACGCTTTCGCCGCTCTGGCAGACGGTCTCCCTGCTAAACCCGATGGTGTACATGGTCGATGGCGTCCGTTATGGCTTTCTCGGCTACTCCGATGTCGACCCACAGTTCTCGCTTGTCGTTCTCACCGGGTTGACCATCGCGGTCCTGATCGTCGATGTTGGGCTCTTCCGGAACGGCTACGGGCTGACCGACTGACTCCCTCGAGTTCCCGATTGATCTCGTGTGGGGGGCGAAGACGAACTGCCGCGATCAAACGTGCGGTCTCGCCGTAAGGTCTTCGTAACGCTGCTCGTCGAGCCAGTCCAGGAGCGCCGTCAGCTGCTCGACTGCCGCCTCGAACAGCCGTTCTCCCTTTGCGGCGGTCGCATCGCGCTGGTCACCGAAGACGCCGTTGTTGGAGTTTTCGATCGCGTCGTAGAACGTCCGTGCGCCGTGGCGGCGGAGCTGCAACTCGTCCATCCGAGCAACGCCGTTCTCCGCGGCGGCGTCGAGTCGGTCTTCCCGGACGAGCTCCGGCGCGATGTGCTGGATCATCGCCGTCTCCTTTGGCCCGCCGTGCGGGCCGTTATGCTCGAACAGGCCGTCGACGAGGTCGGGAATGCTCTCGTTCCACATCCACTCGATAGCGTAGGCGGTGTCGTCCTCGTAGAGTCGGCGACCGACCTCGCGGAGATGTTCGACGTTCCCGCCGTGGGCGTTGACATAGACGATCCGATCGATGCCGTGTCCGGTGAGGCTCCGCGAGAGGCTCTCGACGTAGTCCCGGAAGGTGGCCGGATCGACCGACAGTGTTCCGTGGAACTGCCGATGATGCGAGGAGACCCCAACCATGACCGGGGGAGTGCAAAGGAAGCCGCTGCGCTCGGCTGCTTCGCGAGCCAGCGCGTCGGCGATGAGATGATCAGTTCCTTCCGGGAGATGCGGGCCGTGCTGTTCGGTCGATCCCAGCGGGACGATGGCGAGCGAGTCGCTATTACAGTATGTCCGGATATCGGGCCACGGCCGGTCGGCGAGTTGCATACTGGATAGAGAGTGGGATACCCCAAAGAAACACCGCTCTCCCCCGTCGACTGGATCTGTCGAGAACGATCAGAGCCATCGATCCGGATCACGGATTCAGCGGCGATAGAACGAGAGTGCCCTGAAAGACGGCTCTATGATCTCTTCCCTAATACTACAGAAATAAAAGTAATTCACTACAATTTTCTGAGCTAAACACTACAGTATTCGAAGTAAGGGTCCGCGGCCCGATCTGTAGACTCGACCCTGCGGCCCCGGCTCGTCGCTGTGCTCTCACAACCCATTAGGGCGTCTGTGCGGTAGTGTCGGTATGACCCCACCGCTGGTGCTGGATATCGACGGGACGCTGACGCGGGCCGACGGCGAACATGGGATCGATCCGCGTGTATTCGAACCGATCCGTGCGTGGCCCGAACCGGTCGTGATCGCCACCGGAAAGGCGTTTCCGTTTCCAGTTGCACTCTGTCAGTTTCTCGGTGTCGAGGAGCGCGTTATCGCAGAAAACGGCGGGATCGTCTACGCCGAGGAGGAACTCGCGGTAAACGGTGATCGCGATGCAGCAGACGCAGTCGTCAGGGCATTCCGGGAGCGCGGGTACGACCTCGGCTGGGACGGCCCCGATCTGGTCAACCGATGGCGAGAGACGGAGATCGCCGCGCGGTTGACGGTTCCCGGGGCCGCGCTGCGAGAGGTTGCCGCCGAGGCGGGACTGGAGGTCGTCGACACGGGCTATGCGTTCCACGTCAAAGACGCCTCGATCACCAAAGGGGAGGGGATCGAAACGATGGCGCAGCTACTGGATCGTCGTCCGGACGAGTTCGTCGCGGTCGGCGACTCGGAAAACGACGTCTCGACGTTCGAGGTGGTGGGCGAGAGCTACGCGGTTGCAAATGCCGACGATGCAGCACGCGACGCCGCCGACCACGTCACCGACGGCGTCCACGCTGCCGGTACGATGGAAGTGCTCGACAGGCTTCGGTGACGTTGTGATCTGCAGCGGTCTGATCGTCGCTCAACGTGACAGTGATTCGATTGTGTCTCCCACTGCGGCGAGACACTCTCTGAGCACTGGCGCGCCGTCGTAGAGCCAGAGGAGAAGGGTGAACGCGACGACCCCCGTCTGAATGAGTAGATAGGTCGGTGGATCGCCAGTCGTCAGTGCCGCCCAGTAGTCGACAAAATACCCCATCGTAAAATCGTATAATCCGTGTGAGTGGCCTGCATCCGGCTGGTCCGCTATTGGCCAGAGCACCACGTGAAAGCGTTCTGTCCCCCGAAAGTAGTGGGGCACGAAGTCGCCTGGAAGATGAAGTAGATAGCCGATGGCAAAGGCCAGTCCAGCACGCGAGTAGCCGAGCTGTCGGGCGAGTACTCCGGTGAAAATCGCGAATGGGACAGCAAAAAATATCGAGTGACCGAGAGCGTAGCCAGTTTCGAAGACACCGAACTGATACGCGAGGGGTTTGTCGATGAGATCCGGCAGCACCGACGCAAAGAGGACGGCGAAAGCGTCGAGTCCGCCAGGCGATTCCCGGTAGTACGTATGACAGAACAGTGAGTACGCGAGATACCCCACGGCGGCGTGTTCCCAGGGCCACATCGGTTTCGTCTGGGTGCTGTACGTGGATAGTTATTCTCCGACTGTACCGGTAAGCACCACTTTTACGATGAGGTGTGCTACCAGAAAACAGCCCCCACTCACGCGACGCGAAGGGAAGGGTTTTCGGCACGCAGTCTCCAAGCCGAGTGTAATGGGGCTAGAAGAGGAGATCGAAGAACTCCAGGAGGAGATTGCGAGCACGCCCTACAACAAGTCGACAGAGGCACATATCGGTCGACTCAAATCGAAGCTTGCGGAAAAAAAAGAGGAGCTGGAAGTCCGCCAGCAGTCCTCGGGTGGGGGTGGCGGCTATCACGTCGAGAAACACGGCGACGCCACGGTTGCGCTGGTCGGATTCCCGAGCGTCGGTAAATCGACGCTTTTGAACGCACTGACAAACGCCGACAGTGAGGTCGGCTCCTACGAATTCACGACGCTCGATGTCAACCCCGGAATGCTGGAACTCAACGGCGCAAACATCCAGATGCTGGACGTGCCGGGATTGATCGAGGGGGCGGCAAGCGGTCGCGGCGGCGGGCAGGAGGTCCTCTCGGTCGTTCGCGCGGCGGATCTGATCGTGTTCGTCCTTTCGGCGTTCGAGATAGAGCAGTACGAGCGCCTCTGTGAGGAGTTGTACAAAAACAAGATCCGGATCGACAGGGAGCCGCCACGGATCTCTATCCGACGCAAAGGGAAAGACGGGCTCAGAGTCACCTCCAGCGTGGATCAGGACCTCGACGATCGGACGATCAAGGAGGTCCTCAGAAATCATGAGTATATCAACGCCGACATCACGCTCAACGAGAGGGTCGATATCGACCGCCTGATCGATGGCATTCAGGACAACCGTGTCTACCTTCCTTCGATCGTTTCGGTCAACAAGACTGATCTGATCGACCCGAGCTATATCGATACGGTCAAAGAGAACCTCCGCGAGCACGACCTCGATCCCGAGGAAGTTACGTTCATCAGCGCCGAGAAGGAGAAGGGCCTGAATGCGTTCAAAGAGCGGATCTGGCAGGAGCTCGGTCTGATGCGAATCTACATGGACAAACCGGGCCGCGGTATCGATTACGAGGAACCGCTCGTGATCAAACAGGGGAGTACGATCGAGGACGCGACGAAGAAACTCGGCGGGGAGTTCGAAGAACGGTTCCGCTTCGCTCGCGTCACCGGTGAGAGCGCAACACACGATGGCCAGCAGGTCGGTCTGGACCACGAGCTCGCCGACGAAGACGTCCTCCGACTGATCACGCGGAAGTGAGCCCAAAATGGCCACCGGTCACGCCGGTAGGCGGCTAATCGCGCTCGTCCTGCTGGGGCTTGCGCCCTGGGTCGTCGTCCTCTTTCCCGGCCAGTTCGATCTCGTATTCTCGTGGGGCTGGGTCAACAGCCAGAACTGGAACGTGGTAACGATGTGGGACTATCTGTTCGAGTACACCAGAGGGTTCCGTGCACTGCCAGGTCATCTGCAGGCGTGGCCGATTGCGACGCTGTTGTACTGCTGTGCCCTCGGTAGTGCGGCGGGTGGGGCGGCGATCGGTCGGGAGGACCGGCGCGTCACGGCGGGGTTGCTCGTGCTCGCCGCGCTGTCGATGCTTCGGTATACGATCGGATTCAGCCACCCGACAGCGACTGTAGTCCCACTATTCATTCCCGCCGTGCTGGTCGTTTGCTGGTGGTTCTACGCTGACGCGTTGACGCCCGAGCGGATCGTCGAGGGCTGATCAGTTTGATATGGTCGAGCCAGTCGCTCAACCGGTGACGAAAAGAGAAAAAACCGCACCGCAACCACGGAGACTGGTCGTCCTCAGGCGAACTGCGCCTGACCGTCGGCTTCGAGTAGCTCCTTGTAGCGGTTGCGGATCGTCACTTCCGAGATGTCGGTGACATCGCTGACTTCGGACTGGGTGACCGATTCGTTGCAGAGCAGCGGCGCGGCGTAGACGGCTGCCGCAGCGAGGCCGACGGGGCTCTTGCCGCTGTGGATGCTCTGTTCTTTGGCGTTCTGCAGCAGTTCGCGGGCGCGGTGCTCGGCCTCGTCCGAAATGCCGAGTTCGCTGGCGAAGCGGCCGACGTACTGTTCGGGGTCGGCGGGCTGGATCTCGAGGTTGAGTTCGCGCACGATGTAGCGGTAGGTGCGTTTGAACTCCATCTCGTCGATCCGGCTCACTGTGGCGACCTCGTCGATACTCCGCGGGGTGCCGGTCTGGCGCGCCGCAGCGTACAGCGACGCTGTTGCGACGCCCTCGATCGATCGCCCCGGAAGCAGATCCTCGTTGAGCGCGCGGCGGTAGATGACGCTCGCGGTCTCCCGGACGTCCTCGGGAAGCCCGAGTGCGCTGGCCATTCGGTCGATCTCGCCGAGTGCCTGCTTGAGGTTGCGCTCCTTGCTGTCGCGGGTGCGGAAGCGTTCGTTCCACGTGCGAAGGCGCTGCATCTTCTCGCGCTGGCTCGACGACAGCTGGTTACCGTACGCGTCCTTGTTCTGCCAGCCGATGTTCGTCGAGAGACCATCGTCGTGCATCATCTTCGTCGTCGGTGCGCCGACACGGGATTTCTGGTCCTTTTCGGCCGAGTCGAACGCGCGCCACTCCGGCCCGCGGTCGATGCTGTCCTCCTCGATGACGAGGCCACACTCCTCACACACCGTCTCGCCGTGCTCCTCGTCGGCGAGGATGTCACCGCCACATTCCGGGCAATGTTCCTCTTCCTGTTCTGTCGCTCGTTCCGTCTCCTCGGTCCGGACGTTCGTTTCCTCCTGGTATTGTACTCGTGTATCAGTCATGGTTGTCTCCGTGGATTGCGGTTAGACGGCCGGTGCTGCCGGTCGGGATATCCCTAAGAAATACCGGGAAACCGCGCTCCTACTACTACATAAGATAGAAAGCCTTATAAATGTTACGGAGTTCAGGTTAGTGGACTATATATAATTATCCCTCACGAGGATCGAGAACTCGTCTCATGCTCGGAAGAGATAGGATCTGGCTTCGGCGTCGCTGACCTGTTCGAACTCCTGATAGAACTGGCCGACAGCGCCGAAGCGGTCGGGCGTCTCGACGACGACCAGCGTGTCGACCTGCTCACTGAGCTCGTCTGCGGCCGATGGTGATGCTACCGGGACAGCGAGGACAACATCGGCTGCACCAGTGCCACGAAGCTGTTGTAGACAGGCTCGAACTGTTGCACCGGTTGCGATCCCGTCGTCAACGAGGATGACTCGCCGATCAGTGGTTTCGGCCAGATCGCTCGTCCCTCGGTAGTTCCGGAGTTTCTCCCCTGCAACCGTGGCCGCATGGCGACGCTCCTGTTCGAGATACGAGTCCTCGACGTCGAGCTGGGCGATCAACTGATCGTTGTACCACGCTTCGCCGGTGCTGGCGACAGCACCGAGCGCGAGTTCCTCGTTTCCGGGTGCGCCCATCTTCTTTGCCGCAATCACGTCCAGAGGTGCGTCAAGCGCCGCTGCAACCGGTGCTGCCACCGGAAGACCGCCACGGGGGATTCCCAGCACTATATCCGCCTCGATCCCTTCTCGTTGTAGCAGTCGTGCTAGCTGCTCTCCAGCATCAGCTCTGTTCTGAAACATTCCGCGTGTGTTGTCCTACAACGGTTATCGGTAATGGTTTGAGGGGTGATTTCCGGGGGGGCTCCGGTCAGCCGTCTCGTCATCGGTGAACCTCCGGTCAGTAGTCACATCATCGCTGGGACGCCCATCTCCGGTACCATCCACCCGTTTCTCGTCCGCGAACGCGTCGGAGACGGAATCCACGACGGCATCGGTGGATGCCACCCAGGCGTCGGCGTCACGATCACTGATGGGTGGCTCTGCCGACCCGCTTTCGACAACGACAAGCGGAGTAGCAGCGTCGAGTACCAACCGACCCACGTCCGGGTCGGCCGTTTCGTCGACGAGGACCGACACATCAGCCGTGCGGGCCTGCTCTCGGGCAGTCGATAGCTGCTCATCGGTTGGTCCGGACAACGGTGTCGATGTCACGGTGTCTGCCCCCAGACTGTGAGCCGTCGACACGGCAATATCACCGTTCGGAATCGGGCCGATCGACAGGTCAAAGCCCGCGCGGTCCAGTTCGACGAGCGTCCGTGCAGCGATGTTCCCCGCCCCGAGGACGTGGATGCGCACGCCTCTCGGAGGATCGCTCTCTTCGAGTGCGCGTACTGTTTCCGCCCCTGTGACCGGATCAGGCGTAACTGCCGCTCGCACGTCGAACGTCGAGGAGACCGTTGACTCGGTGAGCACCGATTCAGGTGGTCCCGTTGCGACGACATCCCCATCGGACAGCATCACCAGCGAATCACAGTACCGCGCTGCGAGGTCGAGGTCGTGGATAGCGGCGATCGCCGCGGTGCCGTCATCGACCAGCGATCGAACCAGCTGCAGCGTCTCGATTCCATGGTTCACGTCGAGGCTCGCTGTCGGTTCATCGAGCAGCAGCGCGGGCGTCGCCTGTGCGATGGCACGCGCGAGAAGCACGCGCTGGCGCTCCCCACCGCTGATGGCATCGATCGAGCGATCGGCAAACTGCGTAGTATCGGTCCGCTCCAGTGCGTTTTCGATCGCTGTCCGGTCCTCAACCGTCATCGATTCGAACCGCCCCCGATGGGCCGTCCGCCCCATTCCGACGATCCGTCTCACATCGAAGGAAAACGAGATCGAGGTGTCCTGTGGAACGACGGCGACACGCTGGCTACCGACGCGTGAAGGCAGCGTGTGTATGTCCTCACCGTCAACGCAGACCCGTCCGCAATCCGGTGTGAGTGCCCCACTGATCGTTCGGAGTAGTGTCGTCTTCCCCGAGCCGTTCGGACCGACGAGCCCGACGAACTCCCCGGACTCGGCCGCTACTGAGACGTTGTCGAGGACGGACACGTCGTCGAACGACACGGAGACGTCATCGACGGTAATCATCGGTCCGCTCACAGTCCATGCACCTCCCGGCGAAGTAACAGGAACAGGAAAAAGGGTGCACCGATTGCGGCGGTCACGATCCCGACAGGGAGCTCGGCGGCACCGGAGCGTGCAAGGGTGTCCGCGGCGACGAGAAATGCTGCACCTGCAACCGCGCTGGTGGGGAGCAGAATCCGATGATCGGGCCCGACGAGCAGTCGCATGATGTGTGGGACGACCAGGCCGACGAAGCCGATCACACCCGAGACCGCGACCGCGGCGGCCGTGATAAGGCTCGACACCGCAAGCAACACGCGTTTCGTTCGCTCGACCTCGATACCGAGGTGCTGGGCATCCTCCTCACCGAGCAACAGTACGTTCAGATCCCGCGTGTACGCCGCAAGCACTGCAAACCCGATGATTGCGACCGGGAACGCGAAGAGGACGTGATCCCACGTGCTGTAGTGGAGATGACCCATCAGCCAGTAGACGGCCTCTTCTAAACTGTCACCCGCCCGTAACAGCAGATACGAGATCACTGCCCCAAGGAACGTCTGAACCGCGACCCCCGCAAGCAGGAGCGTTGCAACGGGCGTCCGACCGCCTTCGGTCGCCATGGCGTAGACCGCAAAGGCGGTGATCAGTGCCCCGACGAACGCGGCGAGACGGAGGTCGACGACCGCGAGCCCCGGAATCGTGATTGTGGCGACGGCCCCGACCGCGGCCCCCGACGAGACGCCGATGATCGATGGATCGGCCAGCGGGTTCCGAAAAAATCCCTGCATGACTGTGCCCGCACTGGCAAGTGCAAAGCCCACAATCGCCCCAAGCAGGATCCGGGGGAGCCGAATATTGACCACAATCGTCCGGGTCGTCTCGGCCACTGCGAAGTCGAACAGTGGTCGATACTCAAATGATGGGGACGGATACGGGAGGCTCGCACCCTGCGCAATCGTGACGTGGCCCGTATCGACAGCAATGCCGACAGGGACGGAGAGTTCATCCAGCACTGCCCGAACAACGTCGAACGTGGCGATCTCGACCGGACCGATGGTTGCGCTGACAACGATCGTGATGAGCAGTACGACACCGAGGCCAGCAGTCCAGACGGCGGTCTTGCGTAGTAATGGTGGAGTAGTCGCTGTCGGCGCTTCGTCCGTTGAGGTTTCGCCAGTCGCTGCCGAATCAGTTGCTGTCCCCACGTGTTTGCAACCTCGCTTTCATTAGACAAATATTTATTGATTACTCTGTATCGTTCATACGATGACACGAACTGGCCTACAGGTATTCGTCGCGCTGCTGGTCGTTATGGCCGGCGCAGTTGGTGCAGTCGCGCCCGGCGCTGCGACGGCAGATATGAGCGGTCAGGAACTCCAGTGTGAGTTCCCGGCGACCTTCGAGGACGCTGGCGGCGAGGAGGTACAGATCGATGAACAACCGGACGAGATCGTGACACTGAATCCGTCGGCCGCCCAGACGATGTGGGAGATCGGCGCTGAAGATCGGGTGACGGGCGTCTCCCAGTACGCGATGTACCTGGACGGCGCAGAGGAGCGCACGGACATTACAGACGAGGAGGGAGGCACCTCGGTCGAGCAGGTGATCGACCTCGAACCCGACCTCGTGCTTGCACCGAACACGATCCCCGAAGAGACGGTCGAACAGCTCCGTACTGAGGGCGATCTGACGGTCTATCACTTCGAGACGGCCACGTCGATCGACGATGTACGCGATAAAACCCAGCTGATCGGCCAGCTCGTCGGCGAGTGCGAGGGTGCCGAAGATACTGTCGCATGGATGGACGACGAACTTGAAGAGGTTGCGGACCGAATCGAGGGCGAGGAGCCAACTGTCTACTTCGAGTTCTTCGAGACGACGCCCGGACAGGACACGTTCCAGAACGACGTGATCACGGCTGCCGGTGGGGAGAACGTGGCAGCTGAAGCGGGAATCGAAGGCTGGGGACAGATGTCACAGGAGCAACTTACCGAGCAAAACCCGGAGTGGTTGCTGGTGATCGAGGGACAGGAACTCCCGACTGGTGAAGGGGTCGATCAGAGCACCGCGATGGAGGAAGAGAATGTGGTTGAGGTGACCAGCGAGCACATCCAACAGCCCGCCCCGCGTGTGGTGTATGCTGTGAGCGAGATCAACGAGCAGCTGTACGCCGAGAGCGGCGAAAACGGCGTTGCTGACGAAGAGGTAGATGACGAGGAGCCGGATGCGATCCCCGGCTTCGGCATCGCTGCTGCGCTCGTAGCCTTGTTGTCGGTCGTCGCACTTCGCCACCGATAACGCCAGTCGAGAAAACGACCTTTTTAGGTGCCGACCACCCACTGACGAGTATGGTCGAGAACGTCATCTGGCCCGCCTATCTCGATGCGGAGCTTTCCCGCTCGAAGGGGCGGCGCGTCCCACAGGACCTCGCGGTCGAAGAGCCGACGGTCGACGAGATTGCACAGGCCGTCCAGCAGGTCGGCTACGACGCCAAAATCGAACGCGACGTTGCGTATCCACGGAACCACTACACGCCGCGCGGTCGCGTGCTTGTAAAGGACAGTGAGGATTCGAAAAACGACGTCGTTCAGGCCGTCGCGGCGTACGTCTCGACGATGCGTAACTGATGCAAAGACTTGGCACCGTCGATCGAACGGCACAGGGGCTCGCAATCGCGCGTGTTTCGGGCGAGTACGAGCCCGCGATCGGCAACATGGTAATAGACGAATCGCTCGACACAATCGGACGTGTCGTCGACGTCTTCGGCCCCGTCGACCGCCCGTACGTGGCCGTTACGACTGACGATGACGTGAACCTCGCGACGCTGCTCGGCGAAAAACTTTACGTCAAGGATTAGTCGGCCTGGCCTTCCAGTTCGACGACGAGACACTCACACTGGTCGGCTTCCGGATCGAAACAGTCGGGACACTCCGCCGGCCGATCGATAATCGTATCCAGTCGATCTGCGACCGTATCGTCGATCACGCTCTCCAGTGCCCGTGCCTCTTCGCGATAGTTCTTCACTTCGAGGACGTTCGCGAGGAACCGCTCGATGATACAATACGTCTGGATGGCTTCTCGCGCCCGACCGATCCCCTCGTCGGTGAGCCGCACGCCCTTGTACTTCTCGTGGTCAGCCAGCCCCCGATCCTCTAGCTTGCCGATCATCTCGTTGACGCTCGCGGGGCTGACGTCGAGCATCTCCGCGAGCTGACCAGTCGACGCTGGGCCATCCTCGATCGTCTGGGCGAGATAGATCGTCTTGAGATACTGATCAGCGGTGTTCATTTGCGTTCCTCCATGACCCGTGTCACGTCTTCGACGCCCGCTTCCTCCTCGGCACGTATCTCGCGAAGTGTCGATAGAACCCGCTCGCGCTCGATACTGTAGGTGGCATCGCTCGCCTCGATCGCCTCAATTAGATCGTCGTAAAACTTGTAGGCGGTCTCTTCGTTACAGAGCTGATCGTACAGCAGTCCGTCGAAGTCTTCGGGCTGATTCTGGGCGTAGTGTTCCCGAACGAGCACCTCGATTTCGTCGTAGGAGACCGTCTCAGCGTCCATCTCGTCGACAAGCGCCTCCAGCCGTTTTCGGTGGTCTTCTGACTCCTCGACCGCGTGTTCGAGCAGGTCCTCGATCGAATCGTCGAGTGCCGCTCGCTCGTCGGGCGAGAGCGATTCTAGATGCGAGTGTGCTCGTGCCTCGACGACCTCCTCCAGCACGACTCCGATCTGGAGGAGCCGGGCGAGCTGGTGATCCGACGAGACCCGCTGGCCGAGACTCATACACGCAGGTCAGTGTCCAGTCTACTTAACTCTCCTTTTCTCTCCTGTCCACACCGGGGGCCGGGTCACAGTAGCGCTTCCAGAAAGTACGTCTGGGCCACGAGGGCACACGAAGCGAGCGCGTTTCGCACGGGGACTCCTGACTCGACCGTCCACGGTTATAGCCAATCGGGCGTTGTCCCTGAATTTTATAGTGCTGACGCGACCTCTCCCTGTATGGACAGGCCGACCGATACTAGTGGGGGCGCGACTGAAGGAGACCCTCCAGCAGTCGACGATGTCGAGATGACCGAGGAGGCCACCGTTCACGACGACACCGAACTCGAACGAACGATCGGCCTCGTCGGTGGTCTCGCGATCGGTGTCGGGACGATGATCGGTGCCGGGATTTTCGTCTTTCCCGGACTCGCAGCGGGTGAAGCAGGCCCGGCTGCTGCACTGTCCTTCGCGATCGGAGGCGTAGTCGCCCTGCTGGTCGCCTTGCCAGCCTCGGAGCTGGCGACCGCGATGCCCAGAAGCGGCGGGGGCTACTACTTCATTTCCCGCGGGCTCGGGTCGGTGTACGGCGCAATCGTCGGGATCAGTCTCTGGCTGGGACTGGTGTTCGCGTCGGCGTTCTACCTCGTTGGGTTCGGCGAGTACGCCGGGGCGGCGCTAGCTGAAATCGGCATCTCTTTGCCCGGCTCAGCGAGCATCGCTCTCGGGGTTGCGTTCGGCGTCATCCTCACTGCCCTCAGCGCAACTGGTACCGAAAACGCCGCGAAACTCCAGAACCTCATTGTCGGCTTTCTCCTCCTGATACTGTCGGTCTTTTTGACCTACGGCTCGCTTGATGCTCTGGGAGTGTTCGGTGCCGAATCGACGCCCGAGACCTTCGCTCCGGAGGGCCAACTCGCCATTCTAACGACCGCAGCGCTGGTCTTTACATCCTACCTCGGGTTCGCTCAGATCGCCACCGTCGCGGGGGAGATCAAATCCCCCTCCCGTAATCTCCCGCTCGCGATGGTCGGTTCGGTGCTGATCGTGACCGTTTTCTACGTCGTGACGATCTTCGTTGCGACAAGCACGCTGGGGAGCGAAGCCCTGGACGGCTTCGGCGAGACCGCGATGGTAGAGGTCGGCCGCGAGTTCTTCGGCACGGGTGGCGCGGTCGCGATCCTGCTCGCCGGGCTACTTGCGACGTTTTCCAGCGCAAACGCATCGATCCTCAGTTCGTCGCGGGCGATCTACGCCCTGAGCAAGGACGCGTTGCTTCCCGCCAAGGCTAGCGAAATCAACCTCCGCTATGGGACACCACACATCGCGCTCGCGCTTGCGGGCGGGCCGATCGTCGTCCTGACTGCCACCGGACAGGTCGAACTGCTCGCGGAGGTCGCCTCCTTCCTCCATCTCGTCATGTATGGGCTGATCTGTATCGCGTTGATCGTACTCCGGCGGAATCCCCCGGACTGGTACGATCCCGATTACCGGATGCCCGGCTACCCGCTGTTGCCGGCAGTCGGTGCCGTCTCGAGCTTCGGTCTGATCGCGTTCATGGGCCGGGTCTCCATTGCGGTCGGCGGCATCATCATGGTGATGGCGGTCGTCTGGCACCGCTACTACGCACGCGAAGTTCGACTCAGAGGTGTACTATGAAACCCACAATCATCGTTCCGGTGCGCGTACTCGAAGGCGAAGGTATCGAACAGGGCGTCGTCGAGCTGCTGGCTAACGCTCGCGTCGTGCTGGTCGGGTATCACGTCCTGCCCGAACAGACGGCTCCCGGGCAGGCCAGAGAACAGTTCGAAGAACGAGCACAGAACCGACTCACTGATATAGCCGAGCAGTTCGAAGGGGTTGGGGCCACGGTCGAAAAGCGGATGGTCTTCACACAGGATTCCGACCAGTCGATCGACCGGGTCGCAGAGGAAGTCGACGCCGACGCGACGATGGTGCTGAACCCGGCCACCGAGATGAAAGACGTCTTGGTTGCCGTCCGTGGCGACGTCATCCTCGATCGAATCGTCGACGTTGTCGGTGGTCTCCTGCACAGGACGGACATTTCGGTTACACTCTTGCACGTCGCAACGCCGGACAGCGATATCGATGGAACCGCGCTGCTCGACGAAACCAGTGCTGTCCTGCAGGAGGCGGGCGTCTCCGACGACCGGGTCGAGTCACGGATCGAAACCTCAGGCACCCCCCTTGATCGGATCGCGGAGATCGCCAACAACTACGACGCGATCGTTCTCGGTGAGTCCAACCCGTCCGTGACGACGTTCCTGTTCGGAGAGACGAGTCAGAAGGTCGCAGAACGGTTCATGCTACCTGTCGTCAGGATTCGGCAACCGCGTGACATCGAAGACGCTGACGCTGAAATCGCCGAAGCAGCCGAGGAGGCGACAGATGACGGTGAAGACGAGATAGATGGCGAGGAGTCCGAATGAGAGCAGTCGCTATCTGCGTGGTCGAATAAAATAATCCAAAAGTTCTCTTTTCGCGTCAGTCCCGCAGCCGCTGTTTGACGTTCGCTTTGAGGTCCTCGCGGAGTTCGTCGACAGCAACCTCTTCGAGAACGGGGACGAAGAAGCCTTCCACGAGCATGTCCGTGGCCTGCTGTTCGTCGATACCGCGCGAGGTCATGTACAGGAGCTCCTCGGCATCGACCTGACCGACCGTCGCGGAGTGGCTCGCCTCGGTGTCGTGGTTGTTGATGATCAGCTTCGGGGAGGCGTCGGCCTCGCTCTCGTCGCTGAGCATCAGCGTGTTCTCGCGCTGGTAGGAGCTGGTGTCCCACGCGTCGCGGCCCACGTCCTGGACGCCCTCGTAGACCGTCCGGGCGACATCGTCGATGACGCCGCGGGTCACGAGGTCGGCGGTCGTGTGCTCGCCACGGTGCCAGACCTTGACGTCAAGATCGAAGTGCTGGTCGTTGTGCCCGAAGAAGGCACCGACGATCTGGGACTCAGAGGAGTCGCCGTTGAGTTCGGTCGAGACCTCGGTCTTCGTCAGGCGTGAGCCGATATTGCCCTCGATCCAGTTGATCTTGCTGTACGTGCCAGCGTCGCCGCGCTTGAGCGTGAAGTTGTACGTCTCCTCCGAGAGGTTCTGGAGGGAGCCGTACTGAACCTGTGCGTTCTCGGCAGCGTCGATCTCGACGATCCCGCTGTAGTAGCGCTCTCCCTCAACGTGCTCGCCAGTGGATTGTCGCTCCAGAATCGTCACCGAGGAGGATTCCTCGGCGACGACCAGCGTGTAGTTGAACAGCGAACGGCTGTTCATCTCGGTCCGGATTTTCACGTCCTCTGCGTCGACGCCCTCGGGCACGTAGACGACTGTTCCGGTGCTGAAGAGAGCAGTCGAGAGCGCGGTGAGGTAGTTCTCCTGCGGGTCGACGATCGAGCCAAAGCGCTCTTCGAGGAGTTCCTCGTGTTCGGCAAGCGCTTCGCTCCACGAGAGAACGTCGACCTCGTCGGGGCCGACCTGATCTTTCGTTTCGGCGGCGTTCAGCGGATCGACGAGACTCTCGTAGTCGAGGTCCTCGAGGTTCGTCCACTTGCGGCCGGGCGTCTGGATGACCGACGGCATCGGGAGGTCATCGAGCGCCGCAAGGGCGTCGAGACGCGTCTCGAGGAGCCAGTCGGGCTCGTCGAGTTCGTCGGAGATCTGGCGAACGGTGCTTTCGTCGATTGTGGCGTGTACCTGCGTAGACATATTATCCGAGCGACCCCTCCATCTCGAGCTCGATGAGTCGGTTGAGCTCGACTGCATACTCGATCGGCAGTTCCTCCGTGATCGGCTCGATGAAGCCCGAGACGATCATCTGTTTGGCGTCGTCATCGTCGAGACCGCGCGACTGGAGATAGAAGATATCCTCGTCGCCGATTTTGCCGACAGTCGCCTCGTGGGCGACGTTGACTTTCGACTCCTCGATCTCCATGTACGGCATCGTGTCGCTGGTCGACTCGTTGTCGAACATCAGGGCGTCACATTCGACGGCAGTCGAGGAGTTCTCCGCTCCGTCTGCGATCTGGACGAGGCCGCGGTAGTTGGTGCGGCCGCCATCTTTCGCGATGGACTTCGACTCGATGGTCGATTTCGTGTTCGGCGCGTTGTGGTAGACCTTCGCGCCAGTGTCGATGTCCTGACCCTCGCCCGCGAAGGCGATGGTGATGTGGTTATCGGTCGCGCCACGGCCCTTGAGGATCGAAGAGGGATACAGCATCGTGGCCTTCGAGCCCATCGATCCGGAGATCCACTCCATCGTGCCGTTCTTTTCGACGATGGCGCGCTTGGTGTTGAGGTTGTACGTGCTTCGCGACCAGTTCTGGACGGTCGAGTACTGGACGTGGGCGTCCTCCTTGACGAACACTTCGACGCCGCCGGAGTGGAGGTTGAAGTGCGAATACTTCGGTGCCGAACAGCCCTCGATGTAGTGGACCTCGCTTCCTTCCTCGGCCACGATGAGCGTGTGCTCGAACTGGCCCATCCCTTCGCTGTTCATGCGGAAGTACGCCTGGACTGGCATCTCGACCTGCACGTCCTCGGGGACGTAGACGAACGAGCCGCCGGACCAGACTGCGCCGTGCAGCGCGGCGAACTTGTTGTCGCTCGGGGGGACACAGGAGGTCATGAAGTACTCCTTCACGATCTCGGGGTGCTCCTGGACCGCGCGGTCCATATTCATGAAGATGACCCCTTTGTCCTCCCACTCTTCTTTCATATTCTGGTAGACGACCTCGGACTCGTACTGTGCGCCGACGCCCGAAAGCGCCTCCTTCTCGGCTTCCGGGATGCCGAGTTTGTCGAAGGTGTCTTTGATCTCGTCCGGCAGGTTCTCCCAGTCGTCGGTTCCTTCACGGAGTTCGACGTCGGGACGGATGTAGGGGACGATCTTGTTGATGTCGACCTCCGAGAGGTCGGGCATCGCCGGCCAGTCGGTTGGCATCGGCATCTCCTGGAAGACCTCGAGCGCGCGAAGGCGCCGCTCGAGCATCCAGTCGGGTTCGTCCTTGTCCTCGGACATCAGCCTGATCGTCTCTTCGTTCAGGCCCTTTTCCGCGGTTACTGCTGCTTTGTGCTCGTTTTTGAACGCAAAGCGGTCTTCGGTGTTGGTCTGTTTGAGGTGGTCTTGATCTGAGCTCATTGGTTTGAATTACGTGTGGTTGCTTATAGGCCTACTTCTAGTCGGAACTGTTTACGCGGTCTCGTAGACCTCTTCGCGGACCCAGTCGTAGCCCTCGTCCTCGAGTTTCTCTGCCAGTTCAGCATCGCCGCTTTTGGCGATCTTGCCATCGAGCATGATGTGGACGTGATCGGGCTCTACGTAGTCGAGGATCCGCTGGTAGTGAGTGATCTGGAGGATACCGGTACCCTGCGCGTCGCGCAAGGCGTTGATCCCGTTCGAGACATCCTGAAGCCGGTCGATGTCGAGCCCCGAGTCGATCTCGTCGAGGACGGCGATCGAGGGTTCGAGAATTGCGGCCTGAAGGACCTCGTTTTGCTTCTTTTCCCCGCCGGAGAAGCCAGCATTGAGATATCGGTGGGCGAACTTCTCGTCCATCTCTAGCTGTTCCATCTTCTCGCGGAGGATCTCCTGGAACTCGGAGACGCCGATGTCGCCCTCGTCAGCCGGGCCCTCCATCGGCGAGGTTTCGTAGCCTTCGTCTTCCTCGCTCTCTGCTTCTTCTTCGTCGTCTTCCTCGAACAGCTCTTCACGCTCCTCGATCTTGGCGTTGAGCGCCGTTCGGAGGAAGTTCGTCATCGTGACGCCCTCGATCTCGGCCGGATACTGGAATCCGAGGAAGATGCCGAGTGCAGCGCGCTCGTTGGGTTCGAGCTCAAGGAGGTTCCACGTCTGGAGTTCCTCGTCGATCTCGATCTCATCACCAAACTCGCCCTCTTCGAGGTGGAGGAGCACCTCGCCCTCCGTTACTTCGTAGGCGGGGTGTCCGGCGATTACCTTCGCCGTAGTCGACTTCCCACTACCGTTGGGGCCCATCAGGGCGTGGATCTCGCCGGATTTGACTTCGAGATCGACGCCGTCGAGGATCTTCTCGCCGTCTTCTTCCGCCACTTTCGCGTGCAGATTGTTGAGTTGAAGCGTAGCCATTGATATGTACCTCTGTCATCCGTACGGTGGGTAGCGCCACCCATAATGGTTTCGGATTTCAGGCAATCAATTTACGTTCGAGAAAAATACTTTTGCAAAACAGGAATACTTGCTCGTAAACGTTACGACGTCGCTTGCTCGATCGCCTGGTCGAGATCGGGGATGATATCTTCGACGTCTTCCAGTCCGACCGAGATCCGGACCAGATCCGGTGTCGTCCCGCTGGCTAGCTGTTCTTCCTCGGTCAGCTGCTGGTGCGTCGTACTCGCGGGGTGGATGATGAGCGTCTTCGCGTCGCCGACGTTCGCGAGCAGGCTGGCGAGCTCCGTCGACTCGACGAGCGTTCGCCCCGCTTCTTTCCCGTCTTCCAGACCGAACGTGATCATTCCGCCATAGCCACCGTCGAGGTACTCGGTGGCCTCCTCGTGGGTCTCGTGGTGTTCGAGGCCCGGATAGTTCACCCACGCGACCTCGTCGTGGTCGTCGAGGTACTCCGCGACGGCCATGGCGTTGTCACAGTGACGCTGGACTCGGAGTGGGAGCGTCTCCAGTTTCTGCAGGGTAACCCATGCGTCGAAGGGAGCCTGCTGGTTACCGAGGTCCCGGAGCGCTCGCGCGCGAGCCGTGTACGCGAACGCCGCATCGCCGAACGTTTCCTTGAAGTTCATCCCGTGGTAGGCCGGGTTTTCCGCAGCGATCTCGGGGTAGCTCTCCGCATCCCAGTCGAACGTTCCGGCGTCGATCAGGATCCCGCCGATCGTCGAGCCGGAGCCGTGAATCCACTTGGTCGTCGATTCCCAGATGAGATCCGCACCGTGTTCGATCGGGTTACAGAGATAGGGTGTCGCGAAGGTGTTATCGACGAACAGCGGCGCGCCGTTGTCGTGAGCGATTTCTGCGATCCGTTCGATGTCGGGTGTGACGAGCGCGGGATTGCCGATCGTCTCCAGGTGGACGTAGGCGGTGTCCTCGTCGATCGCCTCCTCGTAGGCGTCGTAATCGAGCGTATCGACGAAGCGCGCTTCGACGTTTCGGCGCGGTGCGGTATGGGTGAAGTAGGTGTAGGTCCCGCCGTACAGGGACGAGGAGGTCACAATATTATCTCCCGCCGATGCGAGCGTGAACGTCGCCAGATCGAGCGCGGCCATTCCACTGGAGGTCGCAATTGCGGCGATTCCGCCTTCCAGCTCGGCGAGCCGACCTTCGAGCATTCCGTTGGTCGGGTTCATAATCCGGCTGTAGATGTTGCCGGGCTCTTCGAGCGCGAACAGCGACGCGGCGTGTTCGGCATCGTCGAAGACGTAGGATGTCGTCTGATAGATCGGCGGCGCTCTTGCGCCCGTCGACTCGTCCGGTTCCTGTCCCGCGTGTACGCTGTCAGTAAAGAAGCCGTAGTCGTTGTCGGACATGCGTCAATCCGTTGTCTCCCACGGGATATAAAAGCACGCGGCGGCCCCAAAGAGCCGGAACGGAACCGTGGTCATCTCATTTGGTCGAGTGACCCATCGGCGTAGTCGTCGAAAAGTTGGTCTGTAGCGAGTACGCCAGTACTACGAATCCGGCTGCAGTAGCGAGACTCTGTAGCGCAACGGCGTCCAGTAGCGCCAGTAATCCGAGCTGGTGGCCGCCGATGCTGACCAGTGTCCCGACTGTAGCCATTCCGAATCCGACAGAAAGCGCTTTGAGCCGTTTCGAGCCAGTTCTCGTGAACGCGCGATAGGCAAATACGGTAATTGCACCGCCGAAAACGAAGATTACGGTATATGCACCGACGATAATGGCAGAGATTCTATCCATCGGAGATCACCCTGGCGGTGATTCCAATATACTCCCACCACCGTTTTGCGAACGATGCATGAGGGGTCGTGGTTGTATGAGTCATGACATTGCTACTCTGGCTGAAAGATAGACGACTGACAGTATTAATCGATAGTGATATTCCCAGAACCTGAGAACAGGTCTGCTAGGAGTGCCGGGCCGTACTGCGTGCAGGCTCCGCCGCGGGCTGGTCGCCCAGTTCCGAGACGAATTCTTTGATGATCTTCCCCTCAGCACGGTGTA
This sequence comes from Natranaeroarchaeum aerophilus, assembly GCF_023638055.1. Classification (NCBI taxonomy): domain Archaea; kingdom Methanobacteriati; phylum Methanobacteriota; class Halobacteria; order Halobacteriales; family Natronoarchaeaceae; genus Natranaeroarchaeum; species Natranaeroarchaeum aerophilus. The sequence continues at coordinate 51,756 of NZ_JAKRVY010000012.1, forward strand.
GCGTCTCGCTGCACGTCGATTTGGCGATGCCAACAACCTCGGCGAGCTCCGTCATCGAACACTCGCGCGGCGTGTCGTAGTAGCCCCGTGACACTGCCTCCTGTATCAGCTCCTGTTGCCGGTTGGTGAGTAACTGTTCCCTGTCGACGCGTGGCTTGACGTATTCGACCTCAAATTCCAGTCCGAACGCGTCGAGCCGGTCGCTGAGCATCGAGAGACGGTCCGGCGACGCCGTCACCTCGATGGTCGCAACGCCGTCCTGGATATCGATCGGCAGCTCGATCGGGACGCCCGATTCCCGGGCCGAAAACAGGAGCAACGGTCTCGTCGTCTCGAACTGAACGAGCACCTGGCTTTCCGAGCCTTGCAACAGTTCGACCGATGTCAGCGCATCGTGGTTGCTCATCTGGTCGAGTACATCATCAAGGGTCGTTCCGGAGACGCGAACGAGGCCGAACCCTCTCCCGTCGCCTGGCATCGCTGCGAGAACACGAAAGTGGGCATCAGGGACGGCCGACGAGACGTCCTTGATCCACGTCCCGTCCGGCAGGGTGATGGTCAGTTTCGTCTGTGTCATACCCGCTAGTTGTGGTTTGGTCACTGTAGGAGCTATGGTGTATCAGTGGAGTGTTTTAAATGTCGAACTGGTTCGTGAGTTATTACCGACCGGGACGACCCCGGGTAAGTCCTCGATCGATCGGGGTCTCACTCCGAGAACAGATCGTCGACGAGCTTCGACTGGGCGACGCGGAGTCGCTGTGACAGCGCAGATATCGAGAGATCTAGCTCGGCCGCCACCGTCGCGAGATCGACGCTCCGCTCCGTGTCGTGACTTCTCCACGACTAAAGTCGTGGGCTTTCCCCTTCATTTCGTGTAACGAGTGTCGGGGTCGAAAGCGTCTGAGGGCCGCCAAAGCGGTGGCGTAGCCAGCACCAAGTAACCATTACCAGTTTCATTCCACAAATTTGGGAACGAAGAACAATTATATATCCGTCTTCGAGCTACACCTATTCGATGCCGTATACAGCCCCACACGCGCCGCGACGAGCACGCCGTCGCGACGTGCTCGCCACAACTGGCGCACTCTTTACTTCGACGTCGGTGGTAGGCTGTCTCGGTCGCGGTTCGGAGCGGGTACAGGTGCTCTCTGCGGGCAGTCTTGCCCGGACGTTCGAGGATCACGTCGGACCGGCGTTCAGCGAAGAGACGGGGGTCGACGTTCAGGGAGAGTACTACGGCGCAAACGCGGTGATGCGGATGGTCGAGGACCGGACGAAACATCCTGACGTAATCGTGAGTGCCGACGCGAGGCTGTTACGCGATCGACTCTACGGAGAGGTCACCGACTGGGACATCGAGTTCGCGTCCAACAGTGTCGGGATCGGCTACAACGCGGAGACGATGTTCGGCAAGCGACTCGAAAACGGGGAGCCATGGTACAGGGCGGCGCTCGATACCGACGAGGGTGATCTCTCGATCGGCGATCCGAACCTCGATCCCCTCGGCTACCGGGCCGTGCAGGCGTTCGAACTGGCGGAGCGCGAGCACGATGTCGAGGGCTTTCGAGACCGGCTGCTCGACCTGACCTACCGGGAGCCGGACGAGCCCCAGATGATGGCCGGTGTCGAAAGCGGATCACGGGCGGGCGCAGTCGTCTATCGGAACATGGCCGTCGACCACGACATGCCGTTTCAGGAGTTTCCTCCGGCGTACAACTTCGCAGACCCGGAGCGTGCCGACCACTACGCAACAGTCGAGTTCACGACCGACGAGGAGGGGTACACGGCCGAGGGGCGTCCGATCCTCTACAACGCGACGGTCCACGACGAGGCTGATGCCCCCGAGGCCGGACACGACCTCGTCGAATTCCTCGTCAACAATCCCGACCTGCTGAAGCATGCCGGGCTAACCGTCGGTGATTCGCTCCCACGACCGGCCGGAGCAGTCCCGGAGGTGCTGGAGCTATGACCCTCACGGACGGCGTCGGTTCCCGCTGGGACGATCGCTTCCCGGGACTGCTCGTCCCCGGATTGCTCGGCGGTCTGCTCGTCGCTTACTTCGCGCTTCCGTTTGTCGCCTTCCTCATGCGAACCGGCTCCGTCGACGTGCTTGCCGGACTCTCGACGCCCGAGGCGCAAACGGCGATCCGAAACTCACTGCTCACCGCCCCCGTTGCCACCCTGATCGCCACGGTGTTCGGCGTCCCGCTCGCGTACGTCCTCGCGCGACGATCGTTCCCCGGAAAGCGCCTCGTCGAGGCCCTCGTGATACTCCCGCTGGTCGTTCCACCGGTCGTCGGTGGGGCGATGCTCCTGACTGCAGTCGGACGGTTTACACCGATCGGTGCCGCCGCTACGGCGGCCGGTGTGCCCCTGACTGATAGCCTCATCGGCGTCGTTCTGGCCCAGACGTTCGTCGCCGCTCCCTTCGTCGTTATCACCGCTCGATCGGGCTTTGCTGCCGTCGATGAGCGTCTCGAACAGTCCTCACGCTCGCTCGGCCACAGCCCGCTGGCTACGTTCTGGAACGTCTCTCTGCCGCTGGCTCGCGGGGCGATCATCGCCGGTATCGTCCTCACTTTTGCGCGCGCGATTGGCGAGTTCGGGGCGACGATGATGGTCGCGTACAACCCGCGGACGATGCCGACACGGATCTGGGTCGAGTTTATCGCCGGCGGTATCGATGCCATCCTTCCGCTTGCCCTCGCGCTCTTTGCGATCACGCTCGTCGTTCTCGCGGCGGTCCAGCACGTGGGGCGTGTTCCCACGGTGATCGATAGATGACACTTGCTATTGACGGACTCTCGAAGCGCTACGGCGACGAACACGCGCTCGAGGACGTCTCGCTCTCGGTCGAGTCGGGTGAACTGGTCGCCCTGCTCGGACCAAGCGGCTGTGGCAAGACCACACTCGTTCAGGCGGTTGCTGGGCACCTCAGTCCGACCACGGGGACCGTCACGCTGCGCGACACGGACGTCACCGACCGTCCACCGGAGCGTCGGCGCGTCGGCGTCGTCTTTCAGCAGTCGACACTGTTCCCGCACATGACCGTCGCGGAGAACGTCGCATACGGACTGAAAGGACACGGAATTGCATCCGACCGGCGTGACGAGCGCGTCAGAGAATACCTCGATCTGGTTGGTCTCGACGGTCGGGACGGAGCGTATCCCAGCGAGTTGAGCGGTGGTCAGCAGCGACGCGTTGAACTCGCTCGGGCACTCGCTCCACAGCCGGACGTCCTGCTACTCGACGAGCCGCTGTCCGCGCTGGATCGATCCCTTCGAACGCGGCTCCGTGACGAGATCGGTCGCATCCAGCGCGAAACCGGCGTGACGACGCTGTTCGTCACACACGATCAGGAGGAAGCAATGGCGCTTGCCGATCGGCTCGTTGTGATGAACGATGGACAGGTTGCAGGCGTCGGGCAGCCGCGTGAACTGTACGAATCGCCGTCGACTGAGTTCGTTGCCGAGTTCCTCGGCCGGACGAACATCCTCGAGGGAGCGATCTGTGGGGCCGATCCGGCCACGCTCTCCGTTGCCGGACGCCCAGGCCGGGTTCGCCAACCTGTCCCGTCAGACGCCGACCGGGCGGTAACTATCCACGCTCGCCCGCGTCACCTCGCACTCAGCGGACGGGATGACGCCCGAAGGACGGATGCATCCTCGATGGAGCAAAATAGCGTCCTCTCGTTTCCGGTCACCGTTAGCCGGGTTATCGACCGCGGAACGAGATACGATCTCGTCTGTCGCACGGACGAGGACGTCGAGTTCGTCGTCGAACGGCGGTCGGATCCACCGAGCGTTGGCGAGCCGCGGTGGCTCTCGATTTCGGTGGACGATCTACTCCTGTTCGACGCGGAGACGGGTAAGCGGATTCCGACGGGAGCGGTCGAATCGATACGAGGATTCGCCACTCAGTCGGAGGGAGCTGGTGGTGACGCCGAGGAAGACGCTCTCTCCTCCGACGTCAGATAACACTGCGGATCCGGCGCGAACGGGTCATCGTGAATCGCCAGCGCCCGCAGTCGTGATCCGCCGCGACAGATCTCCTGATACTGACAGTCCGCACAACGTCCCTTCAGGTGGTCGGTTCGCTCGCGCAGTCGGGAGAGGAGGGGGTTCGACTCGTCCTCCCAGATCGCGCCGAACGACCGGTCACGGACGTTGCCGAGGCTGTAGCCCTGCCAGAACTGCGTGAGGTGAACGTTCCCCTGATAGTCGACGTCGGCGACGCGCTCGCCAGCCGGATCGCCGCCGTTGCGCCGCAAGTATCGGTAGATCCGCTCGGCCTGGGCCTCCCCCAGCTCCTCGCGGGCGTACTCGACGAGGAACCCAGCATCGGCGTAGTTGCCGACGAGCAGCGTTTCGATCTCCTCGCCGCGCTCGTGATACTCGCGAGTCATATCACAGAGCCGTCGAACCGCCTCACGACGCTTCTCGGGCGTGAGATCGACGTCGCTGATCTCCGCGCCACGCCCGCCGTAGTCGAGATGATAGAAACAAAAGCGGTCGACACCCTCGTCGCTGAGCAGATCAACGACCCCTTCCAGATCCGGCGCGTTCATCTCGGTGATCGTGTACCGCAATCCGGTCTTCAGGCCGACGTCCTGACAGGCATGGATCCCGTTGAGCGCTGCCTCGAACGCGCCCTCCTGCCCCCGGAACCGGTCGTTGCGCTCCGGGAGGCCGTCGACGGAAACACCGGCGTATTTGAGGCCAGCATCACGCAACTCCCGGGCGCGCTCGCGGTTGAGCAGCGTCCCGTTCGTCGAGAGGACCGGTCGGATCCCCTGATCGTCCGCATAGGAGACGAGTTCGGTCAGATCCTCGCGTACCATCGGCTCCCCGCCGGAAAACAGGACGACCGGTGCGCCATACTCCGCGAGGTCGTCGAGCAGGTCCTTACCTTCCTCGGTCGTCAGCTCGCCGGCGGCGGCGGCCGACTCCGCCCCAGCATAACAGTGTGAGCAGTACAGGTTGCACTGTTTGGTCGTGTTCCAGACGACGACCGGACGTCGCTGTTTCTCCTCTGTGATCTGGGGTTTGTCGGATTCCTCTGCGGCGTCGTACCGGAGCCCGTCACCTTCGGCGTCCAGCTCACAGAGGAGTTTGCTAATCGAGATCATCTCAGAACTCGTGGGTCCGCGACTCGGTCCCGTCTTCGGGCGTCGCGTCGTCGCCCTTCGGCCCGAGTGAGTGCGTCGAGAAGCGGTGCATCTCCTCGGCTGGGCAGATCCAGACATCACTTGCAAACCACCCGAACAGTTTGCTTGCGTGCTCGTGAGCGGCCTCCGCTGTCGCGGCACTGACGCTCCCGACGTGACTCATTTTGGCGTTCTCGTCGTCCCGGAGAAACACTTCCCACTCCGCCAGGTCGTCGCCGCGCGACTCGTCACCGACCCGCGCCCGTGACGCTTTCTCTACCTGTGTGGATCCCTCGCTCATACCGTCCGGTCAGTGGTTCTTGTAAAAACCCCACGCGCCAATTTTCAGATACTGGGAATCGGCATCGTACTACATCGTTTCTCCGGCAGTAGGACCGCCAACTTCAGGTCAAATATCCTATCCATGCACGTCGATACCGACCAACGACCGCTCGTACTGATATGGGAGCTGACACAGGCCTGTGATCTGGCCTGCGATCACTGCAGAGCCGATGCCGTCCCGGATCGTCACCCCGATGAACTGACGACCGCTGAGGCGAAGGCGATGCTCGACGACGCCCGCGAGTTCGGTGAGGGACAGCTTGTTGTCTTCTCGGGTGGTGACCCGCTCAAGCGTGAGGATCTGACCGAACTCGTCGAGTACGGCACCGAGATCGGTCTGAACGTCACGCTGACACCGAGCGGGACGGCCTCGCTGACGAAAGAGCGGATCGAGGCGCTGGCCGATGCTGGCCTCCGCCGGATGGCGCTGAGTATCGACGGTCCGTCGCCCGAAGCACACGACTCGTTCCGCGGCGAGGCGGGCAGTTACGCGGACACGATCGCTGCTGCCCGAATGGCGGCTGAGGCCGGAATCCCGTTGCAGGTCAACTCCACCGTCTGTCAGCGGACGGTCGAGCATCTCCCAGTACTTCGCGAGGTCGTCCGCGATCTCGGTGCAGTCCTCTGGAGCGTTTTCTTTCTCGTTCCCATCGGGCGGGGTACGGCGCTCTCGCCGATCAGTCCGGAGCGTTCGGAGTCCGTGATGGAGTGGCTGCAGACGGTCGCGGACGAGGAGCCCTACGGGGTCAAAACGACCGAAGCACCCCACTACCGACGCGTCGGTATTCAGCGGCGCGAGGACGAAGGGACTGACGCGACAGGGAGCCGGAGTCGCTCGATGGGTATCACTGCGGGCGATGGGTTCGCATTCGTTAGTCATACCGGCGAACTGTATCCCTCGGGCTTCCTCCCGAAGTCCGCAGGAAACGTCCGCGAACACTCCGTGGTCGATCTCTATCGGACTGCTGATCTCTTCGAACGGCTCCGCGATTCGGACGCGCTAACCGGCAAATGTGGGGCGTGTCCGTACCGAGCGGTCTGTGGCGGGAGTCGCTCGCGAGCGTTTGCAACGACTGGCGACCCTCTCGGCAGCGATCCGCTATGTCCGTACGTACCGGAGGGGTACGACGGTCCGCTACCGGCGGACGGGTAGCAACGCTATCGGGGATCGGAAAGAGAGGTGACCGCTCCGGAGAGCCCAGCTCCGGACCGGCGTGGAAGGGAGAACGGACGTGGCGGATCGGCAGTCGAGCACTCGTCGTATTGCATGCTGGCTGTCTGCCAGCAGTTCATAATTGTCGTTGTAATCCCCTAAGCCCTACACCGGCGAACAACGGCTCTATAATACCCCTCCCGGAATCGAACCCGATAAACGTCCACGGCCGAACTCCTCTCTCATGCGCGTCGAGCAACTCGGAGAGGGAACCCCCACTGTCGCCGTCGTGGCGGGAATCCACGGCGACGAACCCGGCGGTGTCTCCGCAGTCGAGCGGCTCATCGAAGCGTCGCCTCCGGTCGAACGCCCCGTCCTGTTGATCGTCGTCAACGAGCGAGCCCTCGAAGCGAGCGTTCGATACGTCGATACGGACCTCAATCGGGCGTTTCCCGGCGACCCCACGCAGGACGCCCACGAATCGAGACTTGCCCACGACCTCGCGGAACGGCTGGAGGGCTGTACCGTCCTCTCGCTGCACTCCACCCAATCACACCCCGAACCGTTCATGGTCGTCGATCAGGTCGATCCGCTGGTCGAACGGCTCGCCGCCAGGCTGCCGGTCGAGTCAGTCGTAGATACCAGTGATTTTATTCAGGGACGGCTGTTCGCTGCCGTCCGGACAATCGAAGTCGAATGCGGGTTACAGGGAAGCGATGCAGCAGCGGCTGCAGCACTCCGGCTCACGCTCGCCTATCTGCGTGCGATGGACGTCCTCGCTCCGGACGTCGCCACAGAACTCGCCGAGGAGTTCGGCGTCGGTCCGCTCGACGATCCCGATCGCACCGAGACGCCGGTGTATCGCCTCGCAGAACAAATTCCAAAAATTCCGGACGAGGACTACAAGGTACTGGTCGACAACTTCGAACACGTCCGGGAAGGGGAGCGATTCGCTACAGGCCCCACGGGCGATGTGATCGCCAGTGAGTCGTTTTACCCTGTGTTGCTCTCCGCGGACGGCTACGAGTCGATGCTCGGCTACGCGGCTCAGCGACAGCGAATAGTCTCTTCGCCGATCAGGGAGTAATCCGGGACGTCCGACTCAATCGTCGGCATCAGGGGCGGCGGCCCGCGGCACCGTCACGTCGGCCAGCGCTGCCTCGGTTTCCTCGCGCCGATCCTCGAACTGTCCCGGAAGGACGAGTCGCTCGCCCAGCGCGTCGAGCGGTTCGTCACTGTCGTAGCCCGGACCGCTGGTGGCAAGCTCGAAGAGGACGCCGTTCGATTCGCGGAAGTACACCGATCGGAACCAGTGGCGATCGATCTGTTGAGTCGGTCGGAGCCCCTCGGATTGTACCGCCTTGCGCATCGCCATCTGGTCCTCGTCGGTCGGCGTCTGGAACGCGACGTGATGGACGGTACCGTGACCCTGTCGACCGGCCTCTATCGTGGGCAAGACGTCAACGTACTTGCCGACCGGACCGCTCGCGGCGAACCGGGTGCGCTCGTCACCTGGTGCGTCGCCCTGAGCCTGTTCGGTGCCGACTTCTTCGAGACCCATCGTCCGGAGCAGTGACTCGGTCGTCATCGGGTCTGCCAGCCACAGCGTCACCGAGTGAAATCCCCTGATAGCAGCGTCTTCGGGGACAAACTCGGTCCACGGGACCGTCGGGTCGTCGTCAGGGATTGGGACTTCGACGAGCTCGACGGGGAGTCCGTCCGGGTCGTGGAACGGCAGGACGGTTTCGCCAAATCGTTCGATCCGTTCGTCATAGTCCACACCGTACTCGTCAAATCGGTCTTCCCAGTAGTCGAGGCTCCCTTCGGGGACACGAAACGCAGTTCGGGAGACTTGCCCGGAGCCAACGCGCCCCTGTGTGAGGTTCTCCCACGGGAAAAACGTCATACTCGTTCCGGGCGTCCCCTCCGCGTCGGCGAAAAAGAAGTGATACGTCTCGGGGTCGTCCTGATTGATCGAGCGTTTTACCAGTCGCAGGCCGAGCGTCTCGACCCAGAAATCAAGGTTCCGCTGTGGGTCGCCTGCGACGCAGGTGACGTGATGGATGCCGGGTGTTGGAGTCGTCATCGTCACCTCCTACGGGGTGGGAGAACTTGAGTTCCCGCTGACGTGAGTGTTACCGGGCCGGGTCCAGACAGCTCGTTACTCCTCGGCCGCGAACTCGACGAGCGTCAGGTCCCGATCGAGTTCGCAGTGGTCGTGGGGTGGCTCCCCGATGACAGTCTCGATCCGCCGTTCCTCCCCGAACTCCACGCCGTCCGGCTCACAGTAGATGTGGCTCGGACACTCGGTGTGTGGACAGGGGCCTTCAAGTGCTACTTTCGATCCCGCGTAGGCGTTGCGCGTGGAGACGTTTGCAGGGACAGACGTCGGTTCGACTTCAACAGCCTGCACGCCAGCATCGTGGACTGCACAGTCGAGAACTTGCGCGTTCTCTCGTACGTCCGTCACCCGATACTTGACACCAGGCGAGAGCCCGAGACACTGACTCCGGTAGGGACAACCGGCACAGCCACTCGCCTCCCCCTCGAAGACGAACTCCTGGCCCTCCGAGGCGAGCCGCGTTCCGATCAGCGTGACCTTGCTCATGCCCCACTGTAGCGTGGGAAGGTGGTTAAGCGTCCCGCACTGATACGGCTGTCACGCTTCAGTTAGCTCGTCCAGTTTCTCGAAGTATTCCGGCCGGGGGACCTGATAGAGGCCTCGATAGTCGATGTCTCCTGTGGCAAAGTCCTCTGCCAGTTCGATCGCATACTCCACTGCGGCGTCCCTGTCGTCGAACTGCTCCGCTCCACCGTCGACATCCGGCTCCAGATAGAGGACGACTGTCCACTGCTCTCCCGACTCTATTGGGTCGTGTCCTGCGGGCCGTCGTGATGGACGCCCACGGGTAAGATAGATCGCGGGGAGACATTCGGCCGGGAATCGGTCGGCGTCGAAGACGTCCGGGCGATACGCGAGGACGCTCCGGCCTTCGGGCTCGTCGTTCCAGACGACCCAGCCCTCATGTAACTGTTCGTAGCTCATGGTCACGACTACGGTATCGGCTGTCAAAAGCCGTCCTACTTCCAGACGGTGGACTCGTGACTACGGCTGTTTCGGGGACTGCTTCTCTTGAAAATATAGTCGATATGGAAGAAGTTAAATAAGTGTCCTGCACACAGACGACTGTATGCCAGAACGCAGACACGTAGCAGAACTGAATACACAGCACAGCCTGAACAGCGGTGGTCAATAATGTACGTGGAACCACAGCTACTCACGACCGACAGCGGGTTCCCCAGACAGTTCATTGATGCACTTCAGGGCGCGTTTCTCGAATCAATCGGTATCCTCTCCGAAGTGTTTGTTGCGGTCGTCATTCTGGCGATTGGCTGGTTCATCGCCGGGAAGGTCGGCGATGTCGTTGAGCGAGTATCACTCCGTGCGGAGTTCGACTCGACGGTCTCGGAGACGCCACTTGGCGTGCTCTTTGGCAACCGCAACGGAGCGGCGGCTGCCGCCCTCGGCACCATCGTGAAGTACTATATTTTCCTGGTCGCGGTGTTCGCCGCACTGGATCACATCGGCTTTACCGTTCTCACCCAGTGGATCGAGGGGGCAGTCTCCTACGTTCCGGCATTCCTCGGCGGGCTGCTCGTCCTTATCGTCGGGTTCTACATCTCCGACTTCGCAGTCGATTCGGTTCGCGAGTCGACCACAGCACAGAAAAGCGGCTTCCCCGATATCTTCGCTGACGTGACGAAGGCGCTGCTTTACTTCGTCGTGGTAATCATCGGCCTCGATACGATGGGCGTCAGCGTCGGTATTCTCTACACCTTTGGCGAGACGTTTGTGCTCGCGCTCGGTCTGGCGTTCGCACTTGCTGTCGGTATCGCCTTCGGCTGGGGTGGCAAGGAGTACGTCGCCCAGAACGTCGGCGACTGGCACGAGGACAAAAGCGAGAACTGAGTCCGCGACGAACCTACGTTTCCGCCCACTCGACCATGCGAGCGTAGCGTTCGTCGGTCCGCAACGCCGCCGCGTCGCCGATCAGGACGAGTGACCGCTTTGCGCGTGTCAGCGCGACATTGATCCGCCGGTAGTCCTCGAAGATCGGACCATCGAGGCTCCCGCTCGCGACGAAGGAGACGAGCACGACGTCCTTGCTCGATCCCTGAAACCGATCAACCGTATCGACTGCAACTTCATCGTGAGTGCGGCGCTCGATTTCCGCGACCTGTGCCCGGAAGGGCGCAATCACGGCAATCCGATCGGGATTGACACCCGCCGCGAGGAACGCTTTGACAACCCCACCAACCCGCTCTGCCTCGTCTGCATCCGTGTGGTGTCCATCGTCGCCGGGAACGTCGAACAGCGTTACCCGCTCCTGAAGTGGCTCCGGGAGCTGGTCGGCCTCGACATCGGCGAGATCACTGATCGTTCGTCCGGCGATCTCCCCGGTCGCGGGCCGCAACTGACCGTCGTAAAACTCGCGGGACGCAAATGCCTGGATTCGCTGGGCCATCCGGTACTGGCGCGTGAGCAGCACTGACGCCTCGGGGTGTTCCTCGTGCATCCGCTCGAACAGCGACGTCGAGAGCCCGTTCTCGCTCCGCACGACCGGCGGTAGCTGGTGGTGGTCTCCCACCAGCACGAACCGATCAGCCCGGTTGATCGCTGCGAGCGTGTTGGGTTCGGTTAGCTGGGACGCCTCGTCGACCAGTGCGACGTCGAACTCCTGCTCGCGGAGCTCCCGCGAGCCACAGGTCGCCGTGGTCGCCGCCACGACCTGGGCGTCTTCTAGCTCCGCGGCACGCTCTTCCGGGTCGCCACGGGATTCCAGACGGAGGTCCTGCATGTCCTCGCGGACACCGCTTTTCGTGCCGACCCGAACTGCGTCCTCGTAGCCCTGCTCCCGCAGCGCTTCGAGGGCGTTGTCAACCGCCCGATTAGTAAAGGCCGACAGCAATACGCGCTCGCCGCGGTCCACCATTGCCCGGATCGCGCGTGCGATGGTGTAGGTCTTGCCGGTCCCCGGTGGGCCGTGGATCAGCGATAGATCCTCCGCAGTGACCGCCTTCTCGACGGCCTCGTTCTGGGCCGCGTTGTTGTCTATGAACGTCTCGTCGGTCGTCCCGAACGCCGGGTCCGTACGCCCGAACAGGACGTCCGTTCGCCGCTGGCTGCCCTTGAGCACCGTGTCGTGGAGCGCCGTCAGCATGCGGTCGACACCGAGTTCCGACGGGTAGACGTCGAGGCGAGTGAACGAGACCGGCTCGTCGGCCGTGACGACGACCTGGTCCGGTTCGAGCCGTTCGATCCGGGCCAGTTCGGAGTGGCCCTCGATCGGATCGCCGTCGCTCGCCAACACGACATCGCCTTCCCGGAGCTTCGAGACTGCGGAACCGGTGCGCCGGGCGTGAAGCTCCCACCGTCCGCCCGGTAGTTCGCGCCGCTCGGTCGGTTCGAGGCCGATCAACGCCCGGTCGTCGTCGGCCCGCTCTTCGGGAGTCTGCTCCCAGAGTTTGGCGTACTCCCGGTGCGTCTCACGTCGTTCTTCCTCCAGCCACTCGTAGAACCGCTCGAAGTACTCGCGTTCTTCCTCCGGCACTGCGCGGCCGATCTGTCCGGCCTTCGATTCCTGATTCAGCCGTCCGGAGACGACCATACAGGTATCCTGCTCGAAACAGGACTCACAGTTCGCGTCTGCCTCGTAGCCGGTCGGGACGCTCATTCCGTGTTCCATGGCCGCGAGCCGGTTGCGCTCGCGGACGACGTAATCACACAGCCCCTTCCCGATCGAGAACTCCTTGGCCGGGGAGAGGTCACCGGTCGCCTCACCACGGTCAAGGGTCGTGTTCTTCGTGTACAGAAGGGTTCCGGTATCCGCCGGGACGCCCTTCTCGCGGAGCAACAGGGCATAGGCGGCCGCCTGAATTTTGTCCTGAAACCGTGGATCGCGTCGCGTGTTCTTGCCGGTCTTCAGCTCGACCGGCATCCCACGCCGGATCGCGTCAGCCCGCCCCTTGATACCAAACCGGCGGCTGATCAGCAACTGCTCGCTGCGCCACTGGTCCTCGTCGGTGAGCGTCCCCTGACTGAGCCAGCCGTCGATTGCCGCCGCGTTCCCGCGGACGTCCTCCCGGACGCCCTCGACGTCACGTCCCAGCAGGCCGAGTTCGAGCCCGACCTCTTCGACCCGGTCGTCGATGGCGTCGTCGAGATCCCGACCACGCAGCAGGTCGCCGAACACCTCGTGGACGATGGTCCCCTTTACGACCGGGTAGTTCAGCGGGATCGCCGAGATCTTGTTCAGATAGTACATCCGCGGGCACTGCACCCACGAGCGGATGTCAGTCACGTTCACGAGGAAGGTCGGCTCAACGATGACGTGCGAGTCGCCGGTCGTCGCATAGCCCTCCTCGCCGTCGTAGTCGTTCCGCTCGGCCTCTGTGACGACGATTTCCATGCCCGACTCGACGTACTCGCCCGTCTCGGCCCACTTGCCCCACAGCGTGACCGTCACTGGGTCGCTGTCCTCGTCGCGCCGGACCGACAGCTCCGCAAGCTCGCTCTCGCCGTGTTGTGTCGTGATCGTTCGTGGCTCCTCGACGTCGACGATCACGCCGTCCAGATTCACGCTATCCAGTCCGGCGTCATCGGTCAAAAGGGCTCGGGTCTGGTGCTGGTGATCCCGGTTCGGTATTAGGGAAAAGTAAGACTATTATGTAAACAGGCGATATCTCCGGGTACAGTCCCGTGGTGGTGAGCAATCCCGAGTGGGTTGTGAGGTTCACGGGGCGAGTAAAGCGAAGTCCCGTGGTGTAGTGGCCAATCATATGGGCCTTTGGACGTGTTCGGTTACGGCCGTCACGGAAGACAGCCTATGACGGCGGTTCGAATCCGCCCGGGACTATATCCATTTTGGTGTGAATCCTCTTTTCCGAGGATTTTATTACCGGTAGTTTCTAGTGGTGAAGTCGGTCTCGAAGTATCTGTGGCGCGCGCGACCGATTCCCATCTCTGGACAGTGACGTGTGCCTGTGACGCGTCAATACCATCGACCACTCACACCGGGGGGTGTGTCGATGTCGAACAAATCGACGGCGGGGTGTGGACTCAGTGAATGTGACGTGTGTGGTTTCATTTCGATGAAGGGGTCTCAAGCCCCCGCGATTATTGTCGGTCGGGTTATACCATCAGGTAATGGATTCGAGAGAAATGCAAGCAGTTATCGATGGGTTCCAGTGGGAGCTGCACAATCTGTTCCTTCTAGCGTCAGAACCGGGCCAAACGCCAGTGCACCCGGAAAGGCCAATTGATCGGGACGGAGTCCCAACCGTGCGGTGCGCGACCGACGACCATGTTGAGTCTCTTCTTGCAGAGTTCTGATTCTCACTTCTAAACGATCCTGAGGGTTATTGTCGATGCGACTGTATGCTCGAGCAATGACTGTACCCGTAGACTCTGAGAAGTATGATGATATGCTTCGCAAATATAGGGATGAAGAGATCACGGAAGCAGAAGCCAGTGAGTTCTTTGGGGAGAATTTAGAGGAGGCTACCGGGACGGTTGTGGCGATGCGCCACATCGATAGTGCCGATGATGCACTCGATGAGCTATTTGAGATGGATTTTGACGACGACGATGACGGAGAGCCCCTCGCGCAAGTATTGTCCATCGCGCGGTCTCTGAGGTCTAACGAAGAAAACGGGTATTCACCCGAAGAGTTAGCCGAGTTTCTCGAGCAGTATGATGAGATGCGTCTCACGTCGCAGCAGTTCGCCGTAGCGGAAAATATCAGCGATGCCAATACTGCTCCGAATGAAGTTGATGCAACGTCTACTGATGACCTCTCTGTTCCTGACGACGATCTCCTCGATTAAACAGAAGTCCGGATGTCAACACGCGTGCTCTGTGACCGCACACGCTGAACCAGGCCAGACCCAGCCGCAAAGGCATGGGCGCGACCTGCATCCTCGACTTGAGTTTTGTTTCGATGGGTGTTCAGTGTGTTGCATACTCCTTCGGTAGTTACTCATCCTCTTTGCAACTATAGCCACTATAATGAGTCAAATATACTATCACGTTGATCGCAAGAACAAACTTTCTCAGGGGGATGTGATGGAATACGTAACATCCTTGGATGGTATTGATGTATTAGAGGAAGAGTATCCTAAAGGATTCACTCGGCACGGATGGTTGTATTTTACAAAACATCCTCATGACTTCGCTGTTGTCGAATGGTTTCTTGAATTCATTCGTTTAAAAGGGTGTCATAGAACAGTTGGCATACCCGGCCTGCAAATTGATAGATACAGGGTACACACATACCGCAATGGGTGACAACCTATCTGGAATCCATCAGAACCTCGGTGAAACATACAGAGGTTGCATGCAGCAGTGCGGTCCCACTTTGGAGGCACAGGTTGAGGGAGCTACAATACATACAGAAGAGTCTTGCATGGGCGGTTGCAATTATCTGCATGAGTAGTTGTCGTCGTCATCACAATATTGTCGATCTTATCGATGGGCGACGATACTGTCTGACGTGCGAGGCAGTCGTTTCAGAGTAGCGTCTACAGGCTGGTGATTCTCGAATCGCTGCGTTCCCGCGTTGTATTCAGACCGACCTGCATCAGTCTATACAAAGTCCGGAAAGAATCCTGTGCTGGATATAGCAGATTAGAGGATCTCTGCAACATTTGAGTACTGGTGATTTTGTACCCAACACTGAGGCACAGTTTTTCACAAAGAAGGTCCGTTGGCTACAGTTATTAATTAGTGGCCATGAACTGAATCGCTCCTCTACACCGGAGTAATCACATCAGGTTCATCTGATCGGGACTCAATCGTATTTCCACATTCGGGGCATTCGTAGTCGAGATGGGTAGAGTGGACGTGGAGTATCCAGTCCCCATTAATTCGACTTTCGTGTGTACACTTCGGACAATAGAGCGTTGCCTTGTGGGGCAGCTGGCGCTCAGGGTGGTCATTGGAGGGAACCATTCCCGAACCTACTATCCGAGTATGGATAAGGGCGTTGTTCGTTACTTCAGTCTGTCACTTCTACAAAACCGAGTTCACGATCTACGGGGACAGCGCAGACTCTGTTATTTGATACCTATTATCTCTGAACTTTCGTCGCGCTACGTCCGAGGTTCTTTGAACCAATTCACAACAAAGGGGGATACGATCTGACCTCGACAGGTGTGTATGCCTCTGTCCAGTCGATACTTCTAATTACCCTACACAGTGGGTTCATTCAGTATCTCTTCAATATACTGTGTATGATCGTTGTAAAATAGAGATGCCTGAGAATACCGACTTAAACTGGCAAATTAGCTTTTACGTGTTGGTGTGTTGTCTCGTAACATGAAACGACAGGAGTTGATCCACATCCACGCGCTGTTGTTTGAGGTGGGGGAGTATCTGGAAGGGGACGAATCGCTACCGGATGATGTCTTTGCCGACTACAACACACAACCGACTCGCCCGCAGGATATCCACCGAGGCAAAGACGCACACAAAACCGCAGTCAAACACTTATTATCTCACTGTAGCCAGTTGGTTGACGAATCTCACCAGCAGACCCAGACCAGCACTACCGAGATGCCCCGCTCATAATCTCATGCCGATGAATGAACGCAGTGATCACGGAAGCCATCTGGATATGGTACAACTTGGAGAGTACGATGGGGAAGACATCTACGTGTTTTATCCCGAAGATGCGACCGCCGAGGATCTCAAAACGATGTGGATTCGGTCTCCGGAGAGTGGAACCACATCGTTAACAGATCAGCAGTGACTGGGGAATTATCGGCTTGCTCGGTCAGCAGTCGTAACGAACCGTTTCACATCTGAGTCAGACAACTCATGGACAATCAAAGGCGATCTGTTCGGTTACGTCCTGCTGGAAGCCGACATAGTTAGTAAGTCCACGGTCATCCACTTGAATCGGCGCAATCAAGAGTTAAATCTACGGCCTTGTTGAAAGCCTAAGCAACGGATAAGAATCGCTTGCTGAATATGGAGCCTACGTGTATTTTGAGCCTCTGCTCTTGGATTGGGTGATCGAACAAGCTTGCATATTTAGCGGTGTGACTCGATTTCTATCACAGGGTTTCCATGCTGGTCGGCGTCGATGGTGACCGTGAGCGTGTCATAGAAACGTTCTCAATGAAGGAAGCAGGGTGTTGGAACTGTGTCT
>NZ_JAKRVY010000013.1 GCF_023638055.1 Natranaeroarchaeum aerophilus
ACAATCCCGGACGGACGAAGCTCAAGACCCTGTGATTGATTCTATGACACGCTCGTAAATATATCCAAAATCCAGCCAAGCCATCCGACCCACTTTGCAGCAAAGTAGTTCCGAAGATACGTATATTTCACAGACCATTTACGAGAAGTAGCCTGTTTGAAAATGGGGACTCTTTCCTGAAAATTAATATCATAATCATCTGAGCGGTTAGACATGGCTAATAACATTGTAGATTATGCTGCCTGATAAATACAGTTAAATTCGGATACCGTGGGTCAGATAGGTCAATAATTCTCCAATGACCGCTAGATGTTACTTAACACCCCTTTATGAAGTAACTGTATTCAGATAGTAATTCACCCCCACACCTCGCTCGCTTCCTCGTTCAACTGCACACCACTATATTCGATGTACGTATTCGCGCTCGACAGATCGGCGTGGCCCATTGTTTGCCGAATGTACTGCGGCGTCGCACCCTTCGAGGCGATTAATGTACCGTAGGTATGCCGAAGAACGTGCGGTGTCACCTTCTTCTGAATCCCAGTCTCGTCGGCGACGCGCGTCACTCGGTAGTAGACCGCCTGTCGGCCCACGCCCACGGCTTCGTTCCGCTTGAAGAACTCGCGGATCACTCGAAGCGTATCGGGATCCCGGACGGGAATCGTTCGAGCTGCGTGTTCGGTCTTGGGCGTCCACCCGTCCTGTTCGGCAGGCACTCGTAGCTGTTCGTTCTGCCAGTCCATCCAGTCGCTCCGGAGCTGCGAGAACTCGCCCGCTCGAAGTCCGGTGTGAACCAGCGTCCGGATCGTGAAGTCGTGGGCCAGGTCAAACGTCTCGACGATGTCGAGCAGCTCGGTCAGTTCGTCTTTCTCCAGGGGCTCGCGTTTCCATGTCATTGTACTTCGACGCGAGCGGTGTGCAAAACAATCTACAATGAAGCTTGGGATTCGGGGGTTTCGAGGGGGAATCCGGTGATCCGTTTAACAGATTAAGAAGACTGTAAAGCGATATTTCAAATACAGGGAGATGGGTTATGAGGATGAGAGTAGACGAGTCTCGTCAAGATAAACTCGATACTCTAATCCATCATCCACTTCAACGACTTGTTCATCAGCGGCCTCAAACCGATAAATACACTCCGTATCGTCCATTTTCTCATCATCAGTTATCTCATTGGCCAACTCGTCGGTGCTTTTAGCCACATTTTGGTATGATCGGAGAACAACCCCGTCGTGCTTATTTGGCGAGAGAGCGGCTTGATAATATCGGGCTTGCCCATCGATATCACTACTTGGCCCTACAAAAGCAGAGAGGTATTTTTGATCATCATGTTGCAAAATATCCGGGTCGTTATCTAGCTCACTCTCTGTCTCTTCAGGTTCCCGGCGTTCCTCAACACGACTATCAATCTCAGAACGGACCCATGAGGTTTGTTCCTGCATTTCCTCAGACCAGTCAGAGTCATTTTCGTCTGGAGAAATAGCAATTTTAAACTCTCGATCTCCATACCACTCAACCACACCCAGCATTGAGATTCGATACAAGTCTTGGTTTATAGATGACTCATCAGGGACGTCTTCAGGATCCTTGGCTCGTAGTAACTCTGTTTCTAGGTCACTGGCTGAGAAGCGTTCATAACCAAAATTTTCCCAAGCGTCTACGTAGCGGTTCGTAATCCTCTCAATATCTGGTCTCTTTCGACTGGGTGACATACAATATAAAAACTCACCACTATCATATAGTTCATTTCATTTGATAGATTATGGTTATGGTTGGTTTCCATATACCAGTCAAGCTCAAAGAACCGCCTGTATCGATATTTTTGCTTGTTCCGTACCGCGGTGGTCACCTCCACCATGCCACCGAATTAACTGAAGATCCCCCACTCTAACCATCTTATCGTCGAGCACAGTACATCCGGATCGTCCGTGTGGTCGGTACACAACGAAACAGTACCAGCCGTCGTGACGTCGAAGCTTCTCGTGGTACTTCTGATAGATCTTGAAATTACCTGGCTGGCCATCTGAGTGCTTGACCATCGTACTCTTAATCTCGACTGGCGTCCCGTTCTGAAACCGAGCATCGTGCCAGCTCGCCCGCTCCAGAGAGAACCGCCGCTTCTTCGCCATTCGCTTCTCACAGATCGTCCCGAAGTGATTCGCTCGCTTCGAGCGGTTCACGCACACCACGCGCCTCGCGCGCCGATATATATACTACTCCACTGGTTGCTCGACGTCGCGCCCATCGCTGGCGCTCGTCGCCCGACAGGGTGACGAGCGCGGCATGGGCTTTCAGCTATACTAAAGGGGGGCTGCCTGAAGTTGAAACGTTGAAAATCCCGACGCTGTCATCCAATCACCCGGTCGACTGTTTCAACCCACTCCCGCTTCTCCGGATCCCCGCTCTCGTAGGCATCCAGCCAGTCGTAAACGGTCGTGTGAGAGTACGGAACGTACTCTGCAGCCTGATTCGGGCTCATCCCCTGCTCGCGCACACACGTTTTGATAGTCCACATGGCGACGCGCTTCACGCCGCCGCTTTTACCGCCGTGACGCAGATGGCTGTGTCCACCTACACATCGCAGAAGGTGTAGCTACCAGTTGCGCAGAGGGCACACCATTATTGCTCGATGATATTGGGTTCCGGACTTTCCTGATGGTCTTCAGGACAATTACCGTCTTTCACCTCAAGGTCCCGCCATATGGACACAGGAGCGTCATTCTCCTCTGTATCAAACTTCTTTTTTTCCATATTCTTTCCACCACCAAGAACTAATACCCAGCCCATCGTGGCCGAAAATATGCAAGTCAAAGACTGTATGACCTCGCCCGTGGTGACCGTGTCTCCAACTGACACAGTCCACGATGCGATGGGAACGATGCTTGCAGAGCACGTCGGAAGCGTCGTCGTGGCGGATTCGGATCCGATCGGGATCCTTACTCGGTCGGACGTGTTGCGGGCTGTCTATCGTAACGGTGCAGACGTCACAGACCAGCGAGTAGAGGATAGGATGAGTGCTGATCTTGTGACCATTTCACCCTGTGATTCGGTCGACAAGGCACTCCACGAGATGGAGATACACGATATCAAAAAGTTACCAGTCGTAGGACAACAACTCGTCGGTATAGTTACCTTGACCGATATCGCCCGTAATCGATCGGAGCGGGTGGTCAGGGTCAAGGACGGTCGGACTAACTGAATGTTCTGAAACGGGGTCTCTGAGTCAGGTAGTGTCGTCGGCTCAGGCGAACGTCTTCGAGACGTCCTCGTCCTCGGTTTCCTTCTGGATCTTCTCCCAGGCGTTGCGGAAGTCGGCCATCCGAATGTCTGTGCGATCCTCACGGATAGCGAACATTCCGGCTTCGGTACAGATCGCTTTGACGTCCGCACCACTTGCTTCGTGGGCCATCTCGGCAAGCTGACCGAAGTCGACGTCCTCTGCAACGTTCATATCTCGAGTGTGGATCTGGAAGATGATCTCACGGCCCGTACGGTCTGGTTTCGGCACCTCGATAAGTCGGTCGAAGCGGCCGGGGCGGAGGATCGCACGGTCGAGCATATCGAAACGGTTCGTCGCTGCGATGATGCGGATGTCGCCGCGGTCCTCGAAGCCGTCCATCTCCGAGAGGAGTTGCATCATCGTCCGCTGGACCTCGGCGTCACCGGAGGTTTTCGACTCCGTTCGCTTGGAGGCGATGGCGTCGATCTCGTCGATGAAGAGGACGGCGGGCTGGTTCTCGCGGGCGACCTCGAAAAGATCACGGACGAGTTTCGCGCCCTCGCCAATGAACTTGTGAACGAGTTCGGAGCCAGCCATTTTGATGAAGGTGGCGTCGGTCTGGTTGGCCACCGCTTTGGCGAGCATCGTCTTGCCGGTTCCCGGTGGACCGTACAGGAGGACGCCGCTCGGAGGTTCGATCCCGACATCGTCGAATGCGTCGGGCTTTTTCAGCGGCATCTCGACGGTCTCGCGGACCTCGTTGATCTGCTCTTCGATGCCGCCGATATCCTCGTAGGTGACGTCAGGGGATTCGTCGACTTCCATCACGCGGGCGCGCACGTCGGTCTCACTGTCGAGTTTCTTGACGATCGACAGGGAGTTGTTCACCGCGACGCGGTCGTCGGGCTCCAGATCCGAGCGCATCTCCTGGGTCACCTCGGTGAGGGCCTCCTGATTGTTGCCGTGCTGTTTGATGATGACGCCCTCCTCGGAGAGCTCCTGGACCGTCGCCACGAACAGCGGCGACTGTTTGAGTTTCTTGTTCTCGTGAGTGAGCCGTTCGAGCTTCTGCTGGTATTTGTTGTTCTCTGCGTTCGCGTCGAGTAGCTTGTCCCGCATCTCCTCGTTCTGTGATTCGAGGACTTCGAGGCGTTCCCGAAGTGCCTCGATTTTCTCCCGCTGTGACGCCTCCTCCTCATCGTAGGGAAGGTCGACGTCCTCCACAGTGTCGGTCATTGTCGGTGTTAGGGCGTTGGTTCATAAGAGGCTTCGGGTCGGCAGAATCCGGGGCGGCAAAGCCATCCGGGGACGCAAAGGTGATATATCTCAGCCACAATTGATTCTTCACAGTAATAAATAGAAAGGAACAATATTATTACCCTGTATGTCCAAGCGTGGAGTACTATGAGTGCACCAGAGCCTGTTCAGATCGATACTCCCGAATCCGAAGCGAGCTGGGACGACGTTCGTGACCTGCCGCCGAGCGCCAAACTCGTCGCGAAAGTCCTGGAGTACAACGGGACGCTCACCCAGAGCCAGCTGGCGGAGGAGACGCTACTCCCTGCCCGCACCGTCCGATATGCGCTGAACCGACTCGAAGAGCGCGATGTTGTCGACTCGCGGTTTTCCTTTTCGGACGCGCGAAAGCGGATCTACACGCTCGATATCGAGTAGTCACCGCTCCCGAATCGGCACCTGTCCTCGTCGTTTCAGTTTCACTACGGTCGCGGAACCGTCTTAAGAACGCCAGTACAAGAGGCGTCTATGACACGGGTGATCCACACCGGCGACACCCACATCGGGTATCGGCAGTACCATTCGCCGGAGCGCCGTCAGGATTTTCTTGACGCGTTCCGACAGGTCGTTGAGGACGCTATCGCCGACGACGTCGACGCCGTCGTTCACGCTGGCGACCTCTTTCACGACCGACGGCCCGACCTCCCCGACATACAGGGGACGGTAGCCGCCCTACGAGAGCTCGACGATGCCGACATCCCGTTTCTCGCAGTCGTCGGGAACCACGAGACGAAACGCGACGGACAGTGGCTCGATCTCTTCGAGGATCTCGGCCTGACGATCCGGCTCGGGGCGACGCCGGAAGTCGTCGGGGATATTGCATTCTACGGCCTCGATTTCGTCCCCGAATCACAGCGTGATGAACTCGACTACGAGTTCGACGGGGCCGACGATGCCGACCACGCGATGCTGGTGGGCCACGGGCTTTTCGAGCCCTTTGCCCACGCCGACTGGGACACCGAACGTGTCCTGACTGCCGCCTCGATCGACTTTGATGCCCTGCTGCTCGGCGACAACCATGCGCCCGGGAAACGGGAGCTACTGGACACCTGGGTCACCTACTGTGGCTCGACGGAACGGGCGAGCGCGTCCGAACGGGACGAACGGGGCTACAACATCGTCACGGTCGACGGGGACGGGGTCTCTATCACCAGACGCGCCGTTGCCGATACCCGCGACTTTCGCTTCGTGGACGTAGAGCTGGCTGAGGGAGAGGGGACCGACAGGGTCCGCGAGCGCGTCCGCCAGCACGACGTCGAGGACGCGGTCGTCATCGTCACGGTCGAGGGCGAAGGTGAACCGGTGACGCCCGCGAGTGTCGAAGAGCTCGCGCTGGATAATGGCGCGTTGATCGCCAGAGTCAACGACCGCCGCGAGATCGACCAGGAGACGGATGTCAGCGTTAGTTTCGCGGATCCCGACGACGCCGTACGGGAGCGACTGGGTGACCTGGGTCTGAGTCCCGCCGCCCGAGATATCGACGAGACGGTCCGCGAGAGCAAGGTCGCCGACTCGAACGTCCGAGAGCGTGTCGAGTCGCTCGTGCGCGAGCGCGTGGACGAGGGGCTCGACGCCTTCGAGAGCGCCGAGACCGATAGTGGCGGCGAGGCGGCCGACCAGTCCGATGAGGACACTCAACCGGACGAAACCGACGACCACCCGGTCGAGGAGCCGGCCGCGGACGATGACAGCGCGGCTGAGGATCCGACCGGAATCGACGCCGACCGGACGGATACAGACAACGCCGGAGACACGGACTCACAGCGATCCATGGAGGAGTATCTATGAGGTTTCGGCAGGTTCGGATGGAGAACTTCAAGTGCTATGCCGACGCCGAACTCGATCTCGATACCGGCGTCACCGTGATCCACGGGGTCAACGGGAGCGGCAAGTCCTCGCTGCTGGAGGCGTGTTTCTTCGCCCTCTACGGTTCCAAGGCGCTTGACGACCGGACGCTCGACGACGTGATCACGAACGGCGCTGAGGACGCCGAAATCGAACTCGTCTTCGACCACGCGGGCGAGTCCTACCGGATCGAACGCCGCCTGCGACTGAGCGGCGAGCGCGCCCAGACGGCAAAGTGCGTCCTGGAGACGCCGGAAGGGAGCGTCGACGGGGCACGTGCGGTGCGCGAGCACGTCACCGAACTGTTGCGGATGGACGCCGAGGCGTTCGTCAACTGCGCGTACGTCCGGCAGGGAGAGGTAAACAAGCTGATCCACGCCTCGCCGAGCGATCGCCAGGACATGATCGACGATCTGCTCCAGCTCGGGAAACTGGAAGAGTACCGCGAGCGGGCGAGTGAAGCGCGGCTAGCGGTCAAAACAGTTCTCGACGGCCAGCGCGACGTGATCGAGAGCCTCGACACCCAGATCGAGGACAAGGAACAAAAGGAGTTACACGCACAACTCAACGAGCTGGAGACCGAACTGGAGGAGAGCAACGCCGAGATAGACCGGCTCGAAGACCAGATCGAGTCCGCGCGTGAGACGAAAGCCGACGCGGAGTCGGTGCTTGCGGAGTACGAGGAGAAACGTGAGCGGATCGACGACCTCGAAGCCGATATCGAGGAGCTCCGCGACAAAATAAGCGACACTGAGGAGGAACGCGACCGTCTCAAATCCGAGATCGGCGAGTATCGCGACCGACTCGACGACCTGCACGAGCGCCGCGACGAGCTGCTGGCCGACGCGAGCATCGGCGACGATGCGGACACCACGGCGGTCGAATCGACCCTCGACGACCTCGAAGCGCGAGATGACGAGCTCCGCGACGATCTCGAATCCATCCGGGGAGAGATCGGCGAGTACACCACTACGGCCGAGAACGCCCGAGAACGTGCCGAGGAACTCGAAGCGGAGGCCGAAACCGTACGGGAGGACGCCACCGATCTCGAAGCCGAACTCGACGAGGACGAGACCAAACTCGACGAGCGCCGCGACAAACTGGACGAGATCGACGACGAGATCGCGGCAGCGAACGAAACCCTTCAGGACGCACCGGTCGAGTTCGGTGAGGCGACCGACCACGCCGACACGCTTGAGGCCGAACACGAGGAGCTACGCGAGGAACTCACGGACGTCCGGACCAAACTCGAATCCGCCAGAGGGTCGGTCGAGGAGGCCGAAGCTCTGCTGGAGGAAGGCAAGTGCCCCGAGTGCGGCCAGCCGGTCGAGGACTCACCACACGTCGACACACTCGCCGACGATCGCGACCGTGTGGCGGAGCTGGAGGCAAAGCGCGAGGAACTGGCCGAAGAGCGCTCGGCGGTCCGCGAGCGCCGCGAGGCAGCCGAGGCGCTCGTCGAAGCGGAGCGACGTGTAGAAGAACTTCGTACGAACCGTCAGAATGTCGAGCAACTGATCGAGGAACGGGAAGCGACGCTATCGGACAAACGCGAGCGGGTCGACGACCTCGAAGAGCGTGCAGAAACCCTCGACGAGCGCGCGGAGGAAAAGCGGGCGGCTGCATCCGAGGCCGCGACGGATGCCGAGGAGCTTCGCGGGGAGATTGCCGAGATCAACGCCGAGCGTGCGGAGATCAGGGACCGCCGCGAGCGGCTCGAATCGCTCGAAGAAACCCTTGATGAGATCGAGGAGCTACAGGATGCCATCGAGGAGCACCGCGAGCGCCGTACCGAAAAGGACGAGTTGAACGACGAGCGACGCGAGCGGCTGGCCGAGAAGCGCGAGCGCAAAACGGACCTGCAGTCGGCGTTCGACGACGACCGCATCGAGGCGGCCCGTGAGGACCGGGAGCGTGCCGAGAAGTATCTGGAGCAGGCAGAACCGGCTGCCGAGGAAGAACGCGACCGTCGCGACGATCTGCTCGACCGGATCGGTGGCGTCAAAAACGAGCTGAGCGAGCTCGAATCACTGCGCGAGAAACGAGAGAGCGTCGCTGCACGACAGAGCGCCCTCGAATCGTTATACGACGAAGCTCAGCAGCTACAGGAGACGTACGGGGACCTGCGGGCTGAGCTCCGCCAGCAGAACGTCGAGACGCTCGAACGGATGCTCAACGAGACCTTCGATCTGGTCTACCAGAACGACTCGTACTCCCACATCGAACTCGACGGCGAGTACGAACTAACTGTCTATCAGAAAGACGGCGCACCGCTGGCCCCGGATCAGCTATCGGGTGGTGAGCGCGCCCTCTTTAATCTCAGTCTCCGGTGTGCGATCTATCGCCTCCTCGCCGAGGGGATCGATGGGGCCGCGCCGATGCCGCCGCTGATCCTCGACGAACCGACCGTCTTCCTCGATTCGGGACACGTCTCACAGCTTGTGGAACTGATCGGCTCGATGCGTGATCTCGGCGTCGAACAGATCATCGTCGTGAGCCACGACGACGAGCTGGTGGGTGCAGCCGATAGCGTTGTCGAAGTACGGAAGGATCCGACGTCGAACCGCTCGTCCGTGGAGCGCCGCGAGGAGGTCGGGGCGGCAGCGCTCGCCGAGTAAGCGGGTGATTAGTCCTCAGCGCGGAGGGTTGCGAGCGCCTCGACAGTAAGCTCCGTGGCGTCGTAGCCCCGCTCGCCCGCCACCCGACATTCTTTGATAAGCCCTGCCGCGCGCAACTCGGCCAGACGACCGTGGAGATCCGATTCGCACTGATCGTACTCATGCATCATGTCCCGAACTGGAACGGGCCCGCGATCGGTAAGATCCGCGAGCAAACCGAGTCCGACGTCGTCGTGGACACCTGCGAGAAGCTGCCGGACAGGTGCCGAAACGCCGCTTGCAGCCGTTTCCAGGGCTGATGCTCCGTCGATCGGTTCGAGCCGATCGTTGTCGATGTAGCGCTCGCTCCCGTCGTCGGGATCACGAACCAGACTACTGTCCGTCGAGGACTTCACGACGACGTAGTATTTCCCCGAGCTGTCACGGACTGTTCGCATGGCTCAGTGTAGCTGGGGGCCGGTGATAACCGCAACGATCAGTCGATCGTTGGGTTTCCCGTTAACTATACTTCGACCGTCGATACTTCACGTACGCGTGGGCAAGCGAGAACAGACCGAGGGCAAGTGCAGCAGCGCCAACCTGTCGGTAGGGCGTAAGCGCGAGGAGGAGCGCACCGATGCTCCCCGACAGGAGACCGACCTTCACCAGCAAGAACACACCCCAGAACGTCCTCTTGACCTCGGACGGCGCGTTCGACCCGTCCGGAACCTCCGGTCCGAGGTTCTCCTCGGTATCCAGGACGCCGAAATCCAGTTCGTCCTCGGGATTAGGTTCGTTGGGTTCGATGTCGAGTGGGTCGTCGAGGTTCACTGTGGATGGCTTGGGGATACGAAGTGAAAAAGTCGGCGTCCGGGGCTGTCGATGGGAGGAAGCTCAGACCTGGTTGTCGAGTTCGACTGTCCGTGTCGCCTCTACCCACGCGAGCGGGTTATCGGCATCGAAGAAAACGACGCCCTCGTCCGTCTCATACCGCTCGACAGTTTCGACACCGTCCGCTCGTTCCGTCGCGCTATCCTGCCAGTCGGTTGTTGCGTGGTCGGACACGTTCGTCATCTCTACAACCTTGTTATGTGTTACCACGTTATATGCTTTGTTGCTGCGGCCATACTGGACTCAGTCGAGACTACCGCCCGTATTTTAGTACTCCGCGAAGCATATGTCGGTATGACACGACGGAGCGTGCTGTTCTCGCCGGGTAATCGGCCGGAGATGCTCCGGACGGCAGCGGACTCGGCAGCCGATGTACTCGTGTTCGATCTGGAGGATGCAGTCGCACCGGATCGGAAAGACGCCGCCAGAGAGACGGTCACTGACGTCCTCTCCGATCCGGAGTTCGATCCAGCGTGTGAAGTCTTCGTCCGGGTGAACGAACTACCGGACGGCAAAGATGACCTCGCTACAGTTCTGAGTGAGGACACACGGCTCGACGGACTGGTCCTCCCGAAAGTCAACGAGGCGGAGGAAGTCAACGCGTTTGTGAGCGCGATGCGGGCGCACGGGAGCGAGCTACCGGTGTTCGCGCTCGTCGAGACGGCTGCTGGCGTCTTGCACGCCGAGTCCATCGCCGCGGTCGATGCGACCGACGCCCTCGTGTTTGGGGCAGAAGACCTGACAGCGGACATCGGTGCAACACGATCCAGATCCGGTGACGAGATTATGTACGCCCGTCAGCACGTCGTCCTCGCAGCCCGCACAGCAGGTGTCGACGCGATCGACACACTCTGTACGGCGGTCGACGACACCGAGCGAGTTTACGCGGACGCAGAGCACGGTGTAACGCTTGGATACGACGGAAAATTAGCGATCCATCCCGCCCAGATCGACCCGATTCACGAGGCGTTCGTTCCTGGCGACGACGAGATTGAATGGGCGCGTCGCGTCCTTGCAGCCAGTGAACATCACGACGGTGTCTTCAAAGTCGATGGAGAGATGATCGACCAGCCGTTGATTCGTCGTGCCGAACGGATCAAGGACCGGGCTGGCCGGCAGTTCCATGAACACTGACCAGAACTGACCGTTCGTCGGTATCGGTGTTGAGTATATTCTTCGTTCGTCATCTGCAGTGATCATTCGTGAACCGGAGCTGGGAAAGATCCCATACAACACACACTTTTACGATATCCATCACGTTCTATATTTACGTTTAATCGGCCATTGTACTTGTTTAATGTCTTTCAATCTCTTTGAATATCGCTACACTTAAACTACCGCTGTGAAAAGGCACGGGTATGTCTGACGGTGTCAACCCTTTTGAAAGCCTGCAGGAACAGATCGACGACGCCGGAGCGTTCATCGACATCGATGACGATGTTCTTGCGCGGCTCAAACAGCCCGAGCGTGTACTGGAGACGAACCTTTCCGTCGAGATGGACGACGGTTCCATCGAGACGTTCACCGCATTTCGCTCGCAGTTCAACGGCGACCGCGGTCCCTACAAGGGCGGCATCCGATACCACCCAGACGTCTCCCGCGATGAAGTCAAAGCACTCTCCGGGTGGATGGTGTACAAGTGTGCGACCGTTGGAATTCCGTTCGGCGGCGGTAAGGGTGGCATCATCATCGATCCAGCAGAGTACTCCGAATCCGAACTCGAACGGATCACGCGGTCGTTCGCCCGCGAACTCCGACCGATGATCGGCGAGGACCGGGATATCCCCGCACCGGACGTCAACACCGGTCAGCGGGAGATGAACTGGATCAAAGACACCTACGAGACGCTCGAAAACACGACCGAGCCCGGCGTCATCACCGGCAAGGACATCTCCAGTGGTGGGAGTGAAGGGCGTGTCGAAGCGACTGGTCGATCGACCGTCGTTGCGGCCCGCGAGGCGTTTGATTACCTTGACAAGGACCTCAACGGCGCGACCGTCGCAGTGCAGGGCTATGGAAACGCTGGCTGGATCGCCGCAAAACTCATCGACGAGATGGGCGCATCTGTCGTCGCCGTCAGCGACTCCAGTGGCGGCATCTACAACGCCGAGGGCTTCGACCCCGTCGCCGCAAAGGATCACAAAAACGAGACCGGTAGCGTTGTCGGGTTCGAGGGCGCCGATGAGGAGCTCACGAACGACGAACTCCTGACGCTCGATGTCGACCTGCTGATTCCGGCCGCGCTGGAAAACGCTATCGACGAAGCGATCGCCCGAGATATCGAAGCAGATGTCATCTCCGAGGCCGCGAACGGTCCCATCACTCCAAAAGGTGATGCCATTCTCGAAGACAAGGACGTCATCGTAATCCCGGATATTCTGGCGAACGCGGGCGGCGTCACCGTCAGCTACTTCGAGTGGGTTCAGAACCGCCAGCGATTCTACTGGTCCGAAGAGCGTGTCAACGAACAGCTAGATGAGATCATCGTCGACTCGTTCGACACACTCATCGAAGCATACGAGGATCACGACCTGCCAAGCCTTCGCGTTGCAGCCTACGTCGTCTCGATCCAGCGCGTCGCTACCGCCTTCGAAGAAGGCGGCGTCTGGCCCTGAGGACGGTTCACTGTAGTCGCTCTATCGTCTCTACGAGTGGATGTCGTGCGTAATCGACCACTTCGACATCGTCGAGCCCATCGAGTCCATCTTTCTCCGCGGTCTGTTGCATGCCCAGGTCCAGCTCCTGATCGATGACGATGACGTAGGCATCCATCTCCTCGGTCCCGAGTTGATCGGCCGCAAGGACGCGGTGGTGGCCGTCCGCCAGCAGATACTCCCCAGCGTTGTCGATCACAACGAGCGGTTCCGCCAGTCCGTGCTCCAGTTCGTACTGTCGTCCTTTTAGCTCGTCGGCATAGACCTTCGACTGCGTTGGCATGAGTTTCACCAGCGGGACCGTCCGGCGTTCTTGACGGAGTTCGACACCATGGATGTTCTCCAGAGTTCTGAGCAACTTGCCGACCTTCTTGGGAGTAGCCCGTTCGATCTGACTGCGGATCACGTCCGTGTTACTGATGATCCCGACGAGGTTCCCCGCGTCGTCGACGACGGGCAACTTCTGAATCCCCGATCGCAGAATTACGCGAGCGGCATCCGTGACCTTCATGTCGGGGTGGGCGACGACCAGATCGGTTGTCATCACCTGAAAGATCGGCGTGGAGTCGTCCACCAACAACAGGTCACGCGCGGTGACAAAGCCCTCAACACGTCTGCGTTCACAGACTGGGAACCCATTATGTTCGTCAGTCCCGGCTATCTTCCGGGCCACTTCCGCGACGGTATCGTCCGGTGCGACCGTCTCCACGTCCCGGGTCATGTACTCTCTGACCTGTGCCGACCCACTGACTCCGCTCACGTCCATACTACTCTATGGAGTCACCAGCGGCAAAAAACTGTCTCGGAACTACCGATCTTCGGTCGGGGGGGAGCTATTGGCGGAGAGCAACGGAAATTCGAACTCCGAGACTTCGTCAACGTACTCGTCGGGCAGGTCGAAAGGGCGCTCGTGTAACGCCTCGAAAAAACGGTCTCTGACAACGTCCTCGACGACTGACTCCCTCGTCTCGTTGGTATCTTCGACGGTCCCAAGTACGCCAATTGGAATCTGTGCCCCTGCCATATCGGAATGGCCTCCGGCGCTGCCAATTCGGTTGAACGCCTGCCGCAAGGTCTCACCGAGATCAAGTCCGCCACCGCGTGACCGGGCCGAGACGTAGATCGTATCATCGATGACCCCCCAGACAAGCGTCGCGGAAACGCCGTCCATCTCGAGCAACTGATCGGCTGCCTGGGCCAGTGAGTCCCGATCCGAGATCTCGCCGACGCTCGTCGTCAGTATCGAGCCATCGACCTGACGGCTCTCGATGGCCCGTGCAACGGTATCGAGCGTCTCTCCGGACACGCTGGGCGATTCGACCCGTTCGAGCAGGGACGTATTGGCATGCTTGATCAACTCACTTGCCGCCCGAAAGTCGAGGTCCGATACTTCACGCTCGAAGTCGTCGGTGTCGATGCGAATGCCATACAACAATGCGCTTGCAACTGTCTCGTCGAGATCCAGATCGAACTGTGAAAAATAATCGACCAGCAAGGTACATGTGGCTCCGGCATCGCTCCGAATATCGACGAATCGACCGTCAACCGGCCCCCGTGGTGGGTGGTGATCAATTACAATATCGATGGCCAGTTCTTCCGGGAGCTGATCGTTGATGCCTGGTCTGCTGTGATCGACAAGCGCGACCCCCGAAAACTCACCCAGTTCCTCAGGATCGTTGGGATCTAGCTGTCGAAGGTCGATATCGAGCAAGTTCACCATCGCCTGATTCTCCTGGTGGTTGATGCTCCCATAATGACATGGGACGGCATCGACCCCGACATGCTCCGCCAGACGAGTGAGCGCTACCGCGCTTCCGATCGCGTCCGGATCCGGATTGTCGTGTGCGATCACGGCGAGTCGCCCGTCGATGCTCTGTAACGTCGACCGCAATCGACGCGAGCGCATCGCTTCTGGACCCGTAGCGAATCCGAGCACGTGGCCTGCGAGTTCCGCACTCGGTTCCATCATGCGGTCCGTGAGTTCACGTAGCGTCGACAGTTCGCTGTCGGTTGGACCGGTTCCGGAATACGCCAGAACGAAGGCATTGGGATAGACGTCGCGTGCTGTCTTCGCCATCTGGACGTTGCGCTTCGAGTCGTCATCGGCGATGATGACAACATCAGCAGTCGCTGTAACCTCTGCAAGCAACTTCGGGTTCGTCGGATCTCCTTCCGTTACACTCCTATCCGGACCCCGGAGCGCATCGATCCGGTCCGGATCGTCCGCAATGACCTGTAGAGTACCATCCTTCCCGGCGATACGGCTGGCCAGTGTCTGCCCGACCGTCCCACAGCCCAGCAGTAGCCGGGAAACCATACCGATCCATACCGATCCGTCGGAGTAAAAGCTACCGTCTTCGATCCGTGGAAACAACGTCAGACGCGGGCGGAGAACGCCCGAGTTGCCGATGTCAGGCCAGCAGCGATGCGGCGGCGTTGACGGCCGTGTCGGCGACGGGACCGAATGCGGCCAGCAGCGCAACCGTGACGACGGCCGCGGCGATGATAGCGACGTACAGCCCAGTTGGCGTGTCCGGGAGCGAGAGGTCGTCGGCCGGCTCTTCGAGCCACATGGCCTTCATCAGCTTCGCGTAGTAGTACAGCGAGAGCGCGCTGGCGGCCGCACCGATCGCGGCGAGCCAGACGAAGCCGTTGTTCACTGCACCCGCAAAGAGGACGTATTTGCTCCAGAAGCCGCCGCCAAGGGGCAGTCCGGCGAGGTTTACGAGGAACACCGACATCGCGACCGAGGCAATCGGTGCCTGCGTTGCGAGGCCATTGAAGTCCTCGAACGTCCGACCGATCTCCCAGTGCTCGGTCATCGCCAGGAACAGGAACGCGCCGGTGTTCATGAAGCCGTAGACGAACAGGTGCATCAGGGCACCGCCGAGCACGAGTTCGTTCGCACCACCAGTGTTCGACAGCGCAGCAAGTCCGATCAGCGCGTAGCCAGCGTGGCCGATCGAGGAGTACGCCAGCATTCGCTTGACGTTGTTCTGGACTGCAGCGGCGAGGTTACCGAGGATCATCGTCACCACGGCCAGCACCTGGAAGGCGATCATCCACTCAATGCCCAGATCGACCATCGCCGCGATCGGGAACGCATCGACGAAGATGCGGAACGCGATCACGAATCCGGCAGCTTTCGAGGCCGACGAGAGGAATGCACTTATTGGGGCAGGTGCGCCCTCGTATGCCTCCGGAGCCCAGAAGTGGAACGGAACGGAGGCGGTCTTGTACGCCACCCCACCGATCATCATCAGAATGCCGATACCGAGGATCCCCTCATCGAGAACGTTGTCGAGCGAGCCCGCGATTTCCGGGATCAGCAGGGAGCCTGTCGCGGCGTACACGAGGCTGATGCCATACAGGAAGATCGCCGAGGAGACTGCCCCGATCAGGAAGTACTTCAACCCGGCCTCGACGCTGCCGCGGTTGTGCTTGAGGTACGCGACAAGTGCGTAGGATGGCAGGCTGGCGAGTTCGAGCGCGATGAAGACGGTGACGAGGCTGTTTGCCATCGCCATCGTGACCATCCCGGTCGCCGCGAGCAGCACCAGCGAGTAGTACTCGCCGCGGTGGTGCATGTCGTGGACGTAATCGTAACTGCCGATCAGCACGAGCGAGGTGACGCTGAGGACCACGAACGTGATAAACAGCGCCATCTCGTCGACGACGAGCGCCGAATCAAACAGCAGGAACGGCGTCTCGCCGACGCCGTCGAGTAGATACCACGCTGTAAAGGCAAGCGAGAGGAGCGTGCCGCCGATCGCGGTGCCGGCGATCAGCTCGTGACTCGTCGAGTCGGGATCGATACTATCGATTACGAACGCCAGCAGCGCTGTCCCTGCGAGGAGCAGTAGCGGTGCAAGCGCCTCGTAGGTCGTCACGTCGAGTACGCCGAATTCAGCCATTAGATATCACCTCCGGGAAGGATCGGGTCGACCGCGTCGGTGATCATCTCGAAGATCAGGTCCGGCGCGACGCCGAGCAGGATGATCAGCCCGAGCAGGACGAACAGGGGCAGGACATCGTGTACCGGTGCACGCCCGACCTCGTAGTCCGTATCGAGGTCGTACGGGCCAAAGAGCGTGCGCTGCATCGCGTACAGCAGGTAGCCCGCTACGATGACGATCCCGAACATCGCCAGCGCGGTGAACAGTGGCGCGAGCGAGCCGATGGCGTCGACCGCGCCGAAGGAGCCGAGGAAAATGAAGAACTCGGCCGCGAAACCGCTCATCAGCGGCAGCCCCATGTATCCGAAGGCACCGGCGATGAAGATACCGACCACGACCGGCATCCTGTCTGCCATACCGGACATGTCGGTGACCATCCGCGTGTGCGTCGCGTTGTAGATGACGCCGACCGCCATGAACATCAGCCCGGAGATCAGACCGTGGCTGATCATCTGGAAGGTCGCGCCACCGACGCCGTAGACGGTGTACGCGATCAGCCCGAGGATCACGTAGCCCATCGAGGACACCGACGAGTACGCGACGATCCGTTTGAGATCCTGCTGAGCCAGCGCCAGCATCGCGCCGTAGATCACCGAGACCACGGCGAAGACGGCGATCAACACCGCAAAGTCCGTGGCGACGTCCGGCAGCATCGTGAAGTTGAATCGGAGCAGTGCGTAGGTCCCCATCTTCAGCAGGACGCCTGCCAGCAGTACCGACACCGGGGTCGGCGCTTCGACGTGAGCGTCAGGCAGCCACGTGTGGACCGGAACGACCGGCACCTTCACGGCAAACCCGGCGAACATCGCGAAGAACGCGAAGATCTTCAGCGTGTTCGCGTCGATCCACGGTGCAGCATCGGGTTCAGCGCCATCCAGCACGAGTGCCTGTGCGGTGTCTGCGAGGTTGAACGTGTCCAGACCGAGACCGAACACGAGCGCCACGAAGCCGATGAACATCACCAGGGACGCAACGTTGGTGTAAATGAACATCTTGATCGCGGCGTACTTCCGCCGGGAGCCGCCCCAGACGCCAATCAGGAAGTACATCGGGATCAGCACGGCCTCCCAGAAGACGAACCAGAGGAAGAAATCGAGCGCCGCGAAGACGCCGATCAGTGCCGCCTCCAGGAAGAGGACGAGCCCGTAGAACTGGGACTGACGCTCGTCGATCGGCGTCCACGCGCTGACGATCGCCAGCGTGGTCAGGATCGTCGTCAGGACGACCAGCGGCAGGCTGATCCCGTCCAGCCCGACGTGCCAGTCGATCGTGTACAGGCCACCGAGTTCGATCCACGTCTCGCGCGTGTAGAAGGCGATCTCGGCTGGATCAGCCAGTAGGGCGTTACCGCTTGCATCGAACGTACTGAACATCCAGAGGCTCCCGACTACCGGCAGCAGACTGACGCCGAATGCCAGTTTCCCAGCGTACCTGTTTGGGGCCGCGAGCACGGCCAGCGAGCCGATCAGACAGACTGCAATGAGCGCTTCAATCATCATAGTAACCACCCTCCGTGGAGTCCGAAGCCAACGAGAAGCAAGACGAGTGCCAGGGCAAGCATCGCCGCATAATCAGTGACGACACCGGTCTGGACGCGCCGGATGCGGTCGCCGCCGAAGAGACTCACACTTCCCGAACTGTTGACGACGCCGTCGATGACGCTCTGGTCGAACGTGTTCGCGGCACGGGCGACCGGCATCGTGACGCGCTCGGCGAGTGCGACCTGGAACTCGTCGAGGTAGTAGTTGCTGTACAGGACGTCGCGCACGGAGCCGAGGTTCTCGACGTGGGGCTCGGGTCGCGGGACGTTGTACAGGTAGTAGGCGAGTCCGGCACCGGCGAGCGCGAGACCGAGCGCGAGCGCACCGGCGATCAGCACGGTGACCTGCTCGGACTCCGCAATGAGCGTCGTATCGAGGTCTGCGGCCGCGGTGTAGGCGTCGTACGTCAGCGCCTCGTAGCCACCGACAGAACTCCCGTCGGTGCCCCCGTTGAGCCAGTCGGCGAGGAACGTCGCGTTCCCGACACCGGTCAGTTTCTCGACCGGCGCGAGGTTGGCGACACCGGCGACGGTCGCCAGTCCACCGAGCGTGATCAGTGGCACCTTGACGCTCCAGCCGACCGGATGCGGATCCTCCGCGTGTTCCGAGCGCGGCTCACCGTGGAAGGTGAGGAAGACCATCCGGAAGGTGTAGAAGCCGGTGAAGAACACGGCCGTCAGCCCCATCGCGTATGCCATGAGGAAGACCGGCTCGTTCAGTCCGAGAATGACCGCGTCGTAGAGGATCTCGTCTTTCGACCAGAAGCCCGAGAACGGGATGATCCCTGCAAGCGCGAGCGCGCCCGCGAGGAACGTGTAGTAGGTGACGGGCGCTTTGTCTTTGAGACCGCCCATCTTCCACATGTCCTGTTCGTGGTGCATCAGGATGATGACCGCACCGGCACCGAGGAACAGGAGCGCCTTGAAGAAGGCGTGGTTCATCAGGTGGAAGACACCAGCGACGTAGCCGCCGACGCCCAGTCCGAGCATCATATAGCCGTACTGGCTGATCGTCGAGTACGCCAGCACCTGCTTGACGTCGTTTTTCACACAGCCCATCGTCGCCGCGAACAGGGCGGTAAACGCCCCGACGAAGGCTATAATTCCGAGCGCGGTGGGGCTGAGCGCGTAGAAGCCGAACATCCGTGCGACGAGGTAGACACCTGCTGCGACCATCGTCGCGGCGTGGATGAGCGCGGAGACAGTGGTTGGCCCTTCCATCGCGTCAGGCAGCCAGGTGTGCAGCGGGAACTGCGCGGATTTGCCGATCACACCACCCAGTACGAGCAGGGCGAGACCGGTGATCCACTGGCTCTCGCTGAGGCCGCCGGGTGTCCAGAAGTCACCGGCTTCAGCGACCGAGACGAACGACTCCATACCGCCCGCGGAGACGAACTGTGAGGTGCCAAAGGTCGCGATAATTCCGACGACACCGATGAGGAAGAAGTAGTCCCCAAAGCGGGTCACCAGGAACGCCTTCTTTGCTGCGCTGGCTGCACTGTCTGTGCGGAACCAGAAGCCGATCAGCAGATATGAACAGAGCCCGACGAGCTCGAAGAACATAAACGCCATCAGCAAGTTGTCCGCGTAGACGAAGGCGAGCATGCTGAACGTGAAGAGACCGAGCTCGGCGTAGTACCGGGGGAGCCCCGTTTCGCCCTCGGCGTTCATATAGCCGAGACTGAAGATGTGAACGAGGAAAGCGACCAGCGACACGATCACAAGCATCAGGGACGATAGGGGATCGATCAGTATCCCGAAGGTTAGGTCAACCGGTGCAGAGTCGGTCCAGACCCAGTACGTTTCCTGATGCTGTTGACCGCCCGCAACAGCGATGAATGCCCAGATCGACAGGAGCAAGGAGCCACCGGTGGCGACGATGCCACCGATCGCACCCCTTTTGGGCATATACTTGCCCGCAGTAAGCGCGAGCAGGAACGATACGAAGGGAAGCAACGCGATCGCCGGTGAGAGTTCGAATATCGCCATCTATTACCACCTCATCGTTGTTGCGTTCTCGACGTCCAGATCGCCGTAGTTCCGGACCAGTACCAGGATGATTCCGATCCCGATCGCGACCTCCGCGGCCGCCAGACCGATCGTGAACAGCGCAAACACCTGCCCCGTCACGTTCCCGTAGAAGAACGAGAACGCGATGAGGTTGATGTTCGCGGCGTTAAGCATGAGCTCGACGGAGATGAGAAACATGATCGCGTTCCGGCGAGTCAGGACGCCGAACAGCCCGATACAGAACATCCCCGCCGACAGGAGGAGATAGAACTCGATCGGAACTGTCATTCGTCACCACCCTTCCGTCGGTCGTTCCCTTCGGAACGGAGATCCGTCACGTTCTCGTCTTCACGTCGGGCCAGCATGATCGAGCCATCCAGCGCGGCGTCGAGTGCAAACGCGATGAGGATGAACGCGGCCAGGAACCCTTCCGTCGGGACAGTGCCCTCGGCGTCCGCGATATTGAGAAGCGAGAACCCAATACTTTCGATCACCGATGCATTGCCGAACCCGGCTGGTTCGCCGATCGATGCGGTGAGGAAGACGGCAGCCATCACGCCGAACAGCGCGACGGCGATGACGCCTGGCAACAGATGCCGGCCGATGCGGAAGGATGAGTTACTCATGAATACCCCCCGTAACCGTGTTCCGGCGCTCAGCTACCATGCTGAGTCACCCCCTCAGTTGTTTCGCCGCCACGTGTCAGCATCACGCCGAACGTGATGAGGACCAGAACCCCGCCGATGTAGACGAGTATCTGGATCACTGCAAGGAACTCCGCTTGCAGCATCACGTAGTGCGCCGCGACGCTGGTCAGCGCGACGCCGAGCAGAAGTGCGGCGTGCCAGACGTCCCGTGCCAGCACGGCCCCGGCGCTGCTCGCCAGCGTGACGAATGCAAACAGCGCGAACGCGATGTATTCAAGTGCCATTAGTATCCCCTCGTTGTGGATACCCTTTGAAGATTTCGAGACTGTTCCGTCAGAACGGCTGATTTGCCGCTACTACTGGAAATGACCAGTCAGCGAACGCAATCAAGGCACTGGATAGCCAATTTCCGGGATAATTGTTATACGAATGGGGCCAGTAGCTGCATCCATGGCAGTCCAGAGCAACGAGACGACAGTCAACGAGAGCTATGCTGTAACGATTCCTGCTGCTGTTCGGGAGGACCTAGATCTGGAGCCCGGAGACCGTCTCCAGTGGGAGATTGACGACGGCGCGCTCGTCGCGACGATCATTCGCGAGCGCCACGGTGGCGCGGCCGATCTCGATCCTGTCGATATGGGGAAGACCGACGCGGTTGCGGTGACCGAAGAGTACGAGTGGTCCTGATGGGTGCTGCGCTCGTCGATGCGAACGTCGTATTTGCGTTTCGAAGCGCCAGAGACCAGTACCACGACCAGGCAACCGCAATCGTCCGAGCTATGGATGCAGGCGAGCTTCCGAGAGGCATCATAGCGAACTACACACTACCCGAGATCCTGAATCCGATCACCAAGCGAGCAGGACACGATCACGCCGTAGAAACGCTCGAATTTCTCGAACGGAGCGGGGGGTTCGAGCTACGACATCTCGCGAACGAGGACCTCGCGCGTGGCCGGTCCGTCTTCCGTGAGCAGGCTGGTGTCGAAATAACCGATGCGGTGCTTGCTGCGTATATGGACCGGACGGAAACCGAGTACATCTACAGCTTTGATGACGACTTCGACAGGTTCGATCATCTGACACGGCTGACCTCACCAGAAAATCCGTTCGAGCCCTGACGACTCCGAGTAGCAAGTTCGCCTACTGATAATCCGCTTCGCCTTCTCCCTCAGGCCGCCACCTTTTTTTCGCTTCGGGATGGCCTCGCTACGCTCGGCCACCGCTCACCGAAAAAAATCTGGGCCAAAAAAGTCAGCCGCTCACTGCGCTCGCGGCCGGTTAACTACTGATAGTCCGCTTCGCCTTCTCCCTCGCCGATCCAGGCGTCCCGATCGGGTTCGCGGGAGGCGAGTGGGTCGATGTCCTTGTACCACGGGACGGACTTGAGCTGCTCTTTGTTGTAGACGAGGTCGTCTTTTGTGTCGCCAGTGAACTCGAAGTTCTGGGTCAGCAGGATGGCGTCGACGGGACAGACCTCCTCACAGAGACGGCAGTAGATACACTGGCCGATGTGGAGGTTGTACTGTTCGCCCTGCCGCTGTTCGTCGGTGACGATCTGGATCGTGTCGTTCGGGCAGACGTTCTCGCACTGCCGACACCAGATACACCGTTCCTGGCTGAACTTGTGAACGCCACGGAAGCGTGGGCTCACTTCGGGCGCTTCGTCTGGATACTCGACGGTGAATGTGTTCCCGTCGAGTGCGTGTTTCATCGTCGTCGCCATGGATTTCATGATTCCGATCATAGTGCTAGCACCCCCACGATGACCGCAGTGAGGATCAGGTTAGCAAAGGAAAGGACGAGCAATCCTTTCCAGCCGATCTCGATCAGTTGATCGATCCGAACGCGCGGGATCGCCGAGCGTGCCCACTGGGTGAACAGGAACACGGCCCACATCTTGATCAGCATCCAGAACAGCCCGGGCAGTACAGGGCCATCTGGGCCGCCCAGGAAGACAACGGCGACGATCGCGCCGCCGAGGAAGATGTGAACGAACTCTCCGAGATAGATCAGCACGAAGTACACCGACGAGTACTCGGTCTGGTATCCCGCGACGATCTCGGTCGGGGCTTCCGGCGTATCGAAGGGGTTCCGACCGACTTCTGCGAGGTTTGCCGCCAAAAACAGGACGAACGCGAACGGGTTGACGAAGGCGAACCACGTCGGGATCGCGACGCCAGCGACCGTCACGAGCGTCTCCTGCTGTGCGGCAACGATCTCGGAGAGCTGG
The DNA here is from genome assembly GCF_023638055.1 of Natranaeroarchaeum aerophilus. Taxonomy (NCBI): domain Archaea; kingdom Methanobacteriati; phylum Methanobacteriota; class Halobacteria; order Halobacteriales; family Natronoarchaeaceae; genus Natranaeroarchaeum; species Natranaeroarchaeum aerophilus. Next base: position 22,887 of record NZ_JAKRVY010000013.1, read on the forward strand.
AGCGTCCCAGCGAAGATCACGACCGACATCGCGGTGACAATCAGTGGGATCTCGTAGGCGAGGTTCTGGGCGACTGCGCGCAGTCCACCGAGCATCGAGTATTTGTTGTCCGAAGCGTAGCCACACATCACCAGCCCGAGGCTGGCAATTGAGGCGACCGCGAACACGTAGACTAGCCCGATCTCCGGGTCAGCAAGCTGGAAGTTCAGGGGCCCGAGCGATCCCATCGGGATCACCGCGAACCCACCGAGCGCGGAGAGCACGACCAGCAGTGGGCCGATGTCGTACGCCGGACGGTCCGCGCCTTCCGGAATGATGAGCTCCTTCGAGAGCAGACGAACGGAGTCAGCGATGATGATGAACAGCCCAAACGGACCTACCCGGTTTACTGCGATCCGATCGGTGAACGCGGCGGTGATCTTTCGCTTCGCCCACGGTCCGGCGAGCGCAGCGTTGCCCAGCATGATCGACGCGATTACCACTGCGCCGATCAGTGCACCGACGAAGTCACCAGCGACACCAAGCGCGTCAAGCCCAAGCAGGTCGACGAGCTGGTCTGGCATCAACGGGACTTCAGTCTGCAGTGGAACCGAGCTCATCGATCCACCTCCCCGAGGACGATATCGAGGCTACCGAGCGTCGCGACGAGATCCGCGATGTAGCCGCCCTCGGACATCTCCGGAAGCGCCTGGAGATTGGAGAAACACGGACTCCGGATCTTGAACCGGCCGGGTTTGTCCGTCCCATCAGCGCGAATGTAGATTCCGAGTTCGCCTTTTGCACCCTCGACCGCGCGGTAGATCTCCGTATCCGGATCGGGTTTGAGCGTGCGCGGTACGTTGCTCTGGATCGTCCGGTCCTCCTCGGGCCAGTCCTCGAGCAGGTCGACACACTGGTCGATGATTTTCGCGGACTCCTCGACTTCCTGCATCCGGACCAGCAGTCGGGCGAAGTTGTCACAGCCGTCCTCCGTGATGACCTCCCAGTCGAGTTCATCGTAGTAGCCGTAGGGATCGTCACGGCGGAGATCGTAGTCGACGCCCGACCCCCGAGCGACGGGACCGGTCGCGCCGTACTGCTTTGCGACGTCGGGGTTGAGGACTCCGGTTTCGATCGTCCGGGCCTGCAGTACCTCGTTGTTGGTCAGCAGGTTGTGATACTCCGCGACGGATTCGGGCAGGTCGTTAAGGAAGTCCCGGGTCTTCTCGAAGAACTCCTCGCGCGGTTCCGGCAGGTCCCAGGCGACCCCACCCAGTCGGAAGTAGTTGAACATCAGCCGCTGGCCGGTCAGGTCTTCGAGCAGGTTCTGGACCCGTTCGCGGTCCTGAATCGCGTACATGAACGTGGCCGTGAAGTCGCCGTTGATGTCCAGTGCAAAGGTCGCCAGCGCGAGCATATGCGAGGCGATCCGGCACATCTCGGCGGACATCGTCCGGATGATCTGTGCGTACTCGGGGACCTCCAGATCTGCGAGGTCCTCGGCGGCACGAGCGTACGCCCATTCGTTGAGCAATCCGGCCGAAATGTAGTCCCACCGGTCGGGATACGGCATGATCTGATGACGATACGTCCCCTGCTGACACATCTGCTCCTCACAGCGGTGGAGATAGCCGATATCGGGTTCGACATCCGCGACCTGCTCCCCGTCAAGGACGGTTTTCAGGTGGAGCACACCGTGGGTCGCAGGATGGTGTGGGCCGATGTTGAGGAACATCGTGTCCGATTGCTCGCCATCGCCGCGATGGTCGTCCTGCAGCGGGTTGGCGTGTTCGGTCAGAGAGACGATCTGGGGCTTGTCCTGATCGTAGCTCTCCCGGAGTGGGTGTCCCTGCCACGTTTCGGGGAGGAGAATACGGCGGAGGTCGGGATGGCCCTCGTACTCGATGCCGACGAGATCGTAGGCTTCGCGTTCGTGCCACGCTGCGGTCCGATAGACCGGTTCCGCGGTCTGACTGACCGGGTTGTCGGTAGTCGTCGGCACGACGACGTTGACCTCCTGAGTGGGGTCGTCGAACTTCTTGAGATGATAGATAGACTCGAAGCGATCGTCGTACTCCTGAGCGGTGACACAGGAGAGGTGATCGAAGTCGGCTTCATCACGCAGGCGGAACAACGCGTCCTGTACCTCGTCGGGGCGGACGACGAACCCCTCGGCGTTTATATGCTCCTCGCGATCGAGGACCAGGTCTCCGAGCAACGCTTCGAGTTCGTCGTAGTCGACCTTGCCGGCGTCGTTGACGCCGATGTCGGCGGGGACTGGCTTTTCTTGCTTGCTCATGGCGAATCAGCCCAGTTGTACCGCATCACGAGGTCGTCTTCGTCGATCTGTTCGGCGAGCTTGTCGACGATTTCGTCCTGTGGAAGATCGTCGAACTGCTGAAGCTCGTATGGTTTGACCGTCACCGGCGCTGTCTCGCCGTTGGCAACGCGCTCCTGGAGCTTGACGACACCGTAGACGAGCGCCTCGGGGCGGGGCGGGCAACCGGGAATGTGGATGTCCACCGGGATAACCTCCTCGGCACCCTTGACGACGTTGTATCCCTCCTGGAACGGGCCGCCGGAGATCGTACACGAACCCATCCCGACGACGAACTTCGGTTCCGGCATCTGGTCGTAAACCCGCTTCATGCGCGGGGCGAACTTGGAGACGATCGTTCCGGGCACGATAATCACGTCGGCCTGACGCGGCGACGCGCGGGGCACACCGGACCCGAATCGGTCCAGGTCGTGTTTGACGGCGTACGTGTGCATCATCTCGATGCTACAGCAGGCGATCCCGAACTGGAGCATGAACATCGAGGAGCCCCGCACCCAGTTCATGAACTTGTCGAACTTCGTGAGGATAAACGGCGATGCGCCAAAGGCCTCGCGAAGTTTCGAGTTGAACCGGTCGTCCGCGCCGGGCCCGGTCCGGGCCTCGCGTGTCTCTGTTACCGGAACTGTACTCTCCGTAATCGCGTCCCGTGGGTTGTCGCTACTCATTGTTCTATCCGTTTGGTCCGTTCTTGTACGCGTGGACTCTTTGCCCACTCGACTACGCCACTGCGCCATGCCCACGCGAGTCCGACGACGAGGATACCGACGAAGACGAGCATCGGAACCAGCGCGTGTGCCAGCCCGACCAGCTCGATGGCATCCGTGTAGACAACAGCCCAGGGGAACAGAAGCACGGTCTCGACGTCAAAGACGACAAACAGGAGTGCGACCATGTAGTACTGGATGTTGAATCGGATGCGCGTCCCACCCGTCGGAACCTCACCGCTCTCGTAGGTGGCGCGTTTACTGTCTTCTGGCACACTGGGTCGGAGCAACCACGATGCCGCCATCATCACGAGCGGGATCCCGATTGCGACCAACGCCAGCGCGCCGACTGCTATCCATGACATACCGTATTCTCCGTAACGTGCTGAGGTTGGGAACCCACCCATATAAGGGTTGATTCTTGCGATTCGACCGTTACAATGGCTGCTTCGGCGTGCTGTAACAATTGCTACTCGTATTGCTCACGAAATCCGGGCGTTCCGAGTTCGTGGAGATCTCGGGATATCTCACCGACATCCGCCTGCAGCCGCTCGTGGTATTCGACGAGCCGGTCGCGTAGCTCTTCGTTCTCGCGCGCGAGGATCTGTGCCGCCGAGAGCGCGGCGTTAAACGACTTCCCAGCGTCGACGGCGACAAGCGGCGCGCCGGTCGGCATCCCGATCACGGAGTCAACCGACTTCTCCTGAACTGGGACGCCGATCACCGGCAACGGATAGGCGATCGAGGCCGTCATGTTCGGCAGGTCTGCGGACTTGCCGCCCGCTCCAGCGATGATGACGTCGATACCCCGATCCGCAGCAGTCTCGGCGTAGGCGTACATCAACTCGGGCGTCCGGTGGGCCGAGACGACGAACGTCTCGAAGGTGTATCGGCTCTCCGGCGGATTCTCGTAGTCGGTCTGCTCCTCGAAGCCGAGCTCGTCGACGAAGGCGTCGTATGCGCCCGCCCGCCCCTCCTCGCTGCCTGCCATCACGTCGAGATCGGAGTCGCTTCCCATGACGATGCCGATGTCCGGTGTCGTTTCCGGGTCGCGGTCCTCTCCAGCCTGTGCCTCCAGTTGCTCTATCAGCGCGTTGACTTCGTCTACCATTACCTACTGCGACGGAGAAGGGACCAATGTGTGTTTTGGAACGAGCTGCCGATCCGCGAATTGAAACCCGTTGGTTCTGATAGGAACCGAGTGTTGAATAGAGGGCACAGATCTCGCACCAAGACTTTCCTGAACGCGACATCACGATTAAATGGCGGATGACACCACGAGTGCAACTCAACGAGTGGGAGACACTGATTGATGAACTACGTCGATTCGGTCGCGGGGGAGATGTGACGGCTACTGATGATCGGATTCACATCGACTTCGGCTCTGCACGTGTCGAATTGTCCCGCAATGGGACGCTCCAGACTGGGATGCCGTTACACGATTTCACGCACGATAACACCGTTGCGGTTGTTGTGGATCACGACGCCGGCGCCCTCACAATTGACGCAGATACGGTAAACTACACCTTCAGGCGGCCAGGTGGGTGATGAAGCCTCTGCGTGTGTCACGATGTTTCTGAACGCATTCTGGTAGGACATCTGGACGCTGCTGAATGCAGGGCGCGAGTCTCGTACGGGTATTCCACCGAAAGACCAGTTATTCAGATCAGTCAATACAGAGCATTACTGCAACACAACGGCCCAATTTATTCCGAAAGTTATATTAGGACATAAATTCTTACTAATAATTATATTAACTTAGATATAAATAGATACTATGGTATATAGCTGGGAAGATATTAAACCAGGCGAGCCCACTCTAACGGTGCTTTCTTCAATTTTTGGGATACTACTCGGTTCTCTCGTTTCACTCACGTTCGGTGTTATCGTAGTAACTGTTTACTCATCAGTGATTGTAACGATACTCATTGCACCAGTAGTTGGTGGCATGAGTGCAGGATGTTTTTCACGAGGGAACCTACCGTTGGGCGCATTCAACGGGGTCGGTGTTGGAACTATCACTGCGGTTGCAATACTTGGAACCGCTTGGACTATCGCAACAGATACACCGGTGACTGGTGGAGCAGGACTTGCTATAGGAATATTACTGTTGATGGCGGTCGTCGCCGCGGTGACATCGGTTGTACTTGCAGTAATCGGTGGACTTGTGGGTGCCGGTGGAAGCAAAATGTTCGAGAACTACCGGGCCGAGCAATCTGGAGAACAAAGCCACGATTAGTTCACAGCCGATATCTTTTACCCACTTGTATCGACTGATCACAGCGATCCCAAACAGACCGATCCGTCATGCAACATACGCAAGCAGGTTCTGACAGCTGACTCAATTGCTTCTACATGAATAGAACATCCGTCGGCTGCTGAGTAGAACCCCTGTATCTTGCACGACCACGAAAACACATCACTCTCTATGTATTTTAACAGAGCCGGGCAACCGGATCACGCCTTGTCAAACGTTACCCCGTCCCGCAAGTCACGCGAGCGCGCGAGCAGTTGGTCAAGATCTTCTGCGGACCCGTCGGCGTTGACGCCCTGATCGGTCAGCGTGATATGGCCCATCTTCCGGAGCGGCCGGACATCCCGCTTGCCGTACCAGTGCAGCGCCGCCCGTGGCGTCGAGAATACGGTGTCGAGTCCGTGAAGTTCGGCAGGCTGGGTCTCTTCGACATCGCCCAGAATATTGGTCATCACCGTGGGATCACGCTGTTCGGTCGATCCGAGTGGTCGACCGGTGACCGCACGGACGTGCTGCTCGAACTGGCAGGTAACCGCGCCCTCGATCGTCCAGTGGCCCGAGTTGTGTGGGCGCGGTGCGATCTCGTTGACCAGGATCTCACTCTCCGCCGTTTCGAAGAGTTCGATTCCGTAGACACCGCGGCCGTCCATCAGTTCGAGGACGTCCCGGGCGACCGAACGCGCGCGCTCCAGAACGTCCTCGGGCGCACGAGCAGGGACGATCGTCTCCCGCAGAATCTCCTCGCGGTGGACGTTCTCGCCGGTCGTGAACGTTGCTATCTCACCCTCTCCTTTGACGCCGATCACGGATAGCTCGCGCTCGAAATCGACGAACTTCTCGACCATCGCGGGCCCGGCGACGGAGTCAAGCACGGATTCTGCGTCGTTGGGGGACTCGATCGGTGCGTTGCCGCGACCGTCGTAGCCCCCTTCGCGGGCTTTCACCATCGCGGGTGTCCCGAACTCGTCGAGGGCCGCGCGCAGTTCCGCGGCGTCGTCGACTGCGCGATACTCGGGGACCGGGATCCCGGCATCAACCAACGCGTCCTTCTGGACGAGTTTGTCCTGGATCGTCCGGAGCGTATCGGGCGATGGATGGACGGGAACGCCCGTCTCCGTCTCGACGCGTTCGAGCAGGTCCGGATCCGCGAGTTCGATCTCGAAAGTGAGGAAGTCGGATCGTTCGGCGAGTTCCCGGACAGCGTCCTCGTCGTCGAACTCGCCGACGATCTGGTCCCTGACGACCGGTGAGGCGGGACAGTCAGGCGTCGGATCCAGTACGATCAGTTCGATTCCGAGCGGTCCGGCAGCCTCGCCGAGCATTCTGCCGAGCTGTCCTCCTCCGACGACGCCCAGCGTCGGACCGGGCGTGGAGAGTGGTGACGTCATCTTGCTCGCCGGTTCTCCGCGGCCGGGGTTAAGCGTTACCTGTTGTATCGGTTCCTGACGCACCTGTTGTATCGGTCACTGACGAGTGTCGGCAGCGCCCGCCACCACAACTGTCAGAAACACAATTAAAGTTCACGGCCTGGCCAGCCTGTCGTCGAGGACCTGGAAAGCGAGATACGCGGTGTCGACGACGAAAGGGCGGATCCGGGTGCTCAGATCGTTAATGATCGAAAATTATAAAGGTCTTTGAATTGACACCATGGATATGTCAGGGGGGTTACGATACGTTGTCCCGGACTTCGTCCGGCGGCGATACACGGTGAAGTTCGGCATCGCACTACTGATTCTCGGGCTGTCGGTCGCGGCCATCGGGTTCGTCGCGACAGCCGAAATCGAGGCCGGCGTCGAGGACAACGTCGAAGACGAGTACGCCACGATGGCAGCACAGGAGGCTGACGCCCTCGAAGCCTGGGACGACCAGCAACGACTCGTCACCGGGATGTTGACCGAGTCGGCGATCGTCCGTTCGGGCGACATCCAGCAGATACAGCCGTACGTTGAACGCTGGCACGTCGCGTTCAACGATCGCAACGAGGAGGATTACGTCGCCGCGATCCACTACGTGAACGTCGATGACGGGGAGATCCTCGCGAGTTCGGCAGGACTGGAGGGCGAACCCGTCGAAGCACTGGAGGTCCCCGAGGATGAACGGGCGCAGCTGGACGACGTGCCACGCGAGCAGGCCTATCGGACCGATCCCTACCAGACGGATGACGGCCTGCCCGCGATGACGTACATGCGACAGGTCGTCGACGACCCCGACCATGCGATGGTGGTCACGATTGACCTCGCGGAGTACTCGCCGAATTTCCAGAGCGCCGGTGAGGACAGGACGACGCTCGTTCTCGACGGGGGCGACAACGTCATGTTCGACGACGCCGGCTTCGGTGAAGACGGCGCGGCGTTCCTGACAGCCTACGACGGCCACGGCGACCTCGGAGTCACTGCGCGTGAAGCAGGTCCGGGTACTCCATCCGTCGAGCGTGTCGACGACTCGCCGACCGGCGCGCTCGCTGGCGACGCCTACGGGTTCCCCGATGAGGGCTACGTGGTCGGCTACTCACAGGTCGAGAACGCCGACTGGGTCGTCCTCGTTCACCAGCCCGAAAGCGACGCGTACGGATTCGTCGACGCGGTCTCGACGTGGGGAACCTATGCAACCGCAGGTGGCGTTCTGCTCGTTGCCCTGATCGGTGCGGTGCTCGGGCGCAACACCGCCCGGTCGATCGACCGACTGACGGAAAAAACGGAGGCGATGGAGGCTGGCGACCTCGACGTCGAGTTCGAGACGACTCGAATCGACAACATCGGACGGCTCTACGGCGGTTTTGCCAACATGCGCGATGCGCTCCGGGCACAGATCGAGGAGGCCCAGGAGGCCCGTGCCGCAGCCGAGAACGCCCGGACGGAGACCGAGCAGATGAACGATCATCTCGAACGGAAAGCCGCGGAGTACAGCGAGGTCCTGCAGGCCGCAAGCAACGGGGATCTCACCGCCCGCATGGATCCGGACAGCGATAGCGAGGCGATGAGTGAGATCGCAACGGCGTCGAACGACATGCTGGCTGAACTGGAAGCGACGACGGCACAGCTCAAATCGTTCGCCGGCGAGGTCGCTACGGCAAGCGAGGAGGTGACGGCCTCCAGCGAGGAGGTCCGGGGCGCGAGCCAGCAGGTCACGGAGTCCATTCAGGAGATTTCGGACGGCGCAGAGCGACAGAACCGCTCCCTGCAGACGGTGACCGGCGAGATGGACGGCCTCTCGACGACGACCGAGGAGATCGCCGCATCCTCGAACCAGGTCGCCGATATCGCCGAGCGCACGGCCGCAACCGGGCGTGAAGGGCGTGAAGCTGCTCAGCAGGCGATCGAGGGGATGAACCGGATCGAAGCCGAGAGCGAGGCAGCAGTTGCGGAGATCGAAACCCTGCAAGAGGAGGTCGCCCAGATCGACGAACTGCTGGAGTTCATCACCGAGGTCGCAGAGCAGACGAACATGCTCGCGCTCAACGCCAACATCGAGGCGTCCCGTTCGGCGGACTCCGACGAGGGCTTTGCGGTCGTCGCCGAGGAGGTCAAACAGCTCTCCGCGGATACGAAGGACGCAGCCGAAGATATCGAAGACCGGCTCGAACGGATCAAGGCCCAGACCGACGACACCGCGGCGGAGGTCCGAACCACGAGTTCCGAGATCACCGACCACACCGACTCGGTTCGGCGGGCTGCGGATGCACTCGACGAGATCGCCGAGTACGCCCAGGAGACCAACACCGGCGTCCAGGAAATCTCGGCGGCGACCGAAGAGCAGGCTGCCGCTACACAGCAGGTCGTCGCAATGGTCGACGAGGCCGCGACGATCTCAGAAGAGACGACTGCCGAAGCCGAGAACGTCGCCGCCGCAGCCGAACAGCAGACAACTGCACTGACCGAAGTATCCGGATCGGCGTCAGATCTGGCCAATCAGGCTGCACAGCTTTCCGAAGCCCTCGACCGCTTCGAGACGGATACTGATGACGACCTCGATGGGGGACTTCCCGGGAGCGATACTACAGAGCCCCCACTCGATGCTGCCGAGTCGGAGGTCAGTGGTGAGCAGCAGTACGACGATACGGGTGGGGGCGACGACTCGGGGGAGTTCGAGGGCGGAGAGGCGACGATGACGGACGACGTGACCGCAGAGACCGCCGGGGACGATCCCGATGGGGACGAACCGAACGCGACCGACAAGGGGACTCCTGACGGGTTCAGCTTCGGGCAGGTCGTCGACGAACCGGATGAGCGGTAGTTGTCGACCGACAGAATCTAACACGATCGAGTGTGATTCACACATATGACTCCACGGATCCGCGTGCTGGCGACGGGCGGCACGATCGCGTCGACTTCGGGAGACGGTGGTGCCACGCCGTCGCTGACCGGCGACGACCTCGTCGACGCAGTCGGCGACATCGAGGCGTACGCCGACATCGAGGTCGAACGCGTCTGCGACGAGTTGAGCTTTCACCTCGGCTTCGATCAGGTCGCCGACCTCGCACGCGCCGTCGAGCGTGCGGCTGCGGATGGAATCGACGGTGTCGTCGTCACCCACGGCACCGATACGATGGAAGAATCGGCGTACTATCTAGATATGGTGCTAGACGTCGACGTACCGGTCGTCTTCACCGGTGCGCAGCGTCCGGCAGACGCGGTGGGTGCTGATGGTCCCGCCAACCTGCTTGCGGCGATCCGCACGGCGGCGGACGACCGCTTCGAGTCGGGGGTCTACGTCGCGTTCAGCGATTCCATCCACGCCGCCCGGTGGGTTACGAAAGCCCACGCCAGTGCCCCCGCTGCCTACGCGTCGCCGGGGGCAGGGCCGGTCGGTGAACTAACTGCGAACGGGATTTCGCTGCGACGCTCCCCCCGAAGCGAGTCGGTCACGATCCCGACGACCGAGTTCACGACGACGGTGAAACTGCTCCAGAGCGGGCTTGACGTCGAGGATACCCTGCTCAGACACGCGATCGTCGACGGTGTCGACGGCGTCGTCCTCGGCGCCAGCGGGATCGGTAACACCTCACGACGCGTGAGTGACACTATCGCCGAAGCTATCGAACGAGGACTGACGGTCGCGCTGGCGACACGATGTTTCCGGGGGGAAGTCGCACCAAAGTACGGTGGCCCGGGTGGAAGCTACACGCTCCACGATCACGGTGTCATCCCGGCGGGCGATCTCCCGCCATGGAAAGCCCGGATTAAACTCGGACTCGCCCTATCGGCGTTTGACGACGAGAAAGCGGTTCGTGACGTGTTCTGAGTCTTCGCTACGCTTTCTGATAGATCCGCATCCGGCCGTCGAGGATCGTGAAGTCGGATTTTAGATCCGGCGGGATCGTCTCCGCTTTCCCGATAACGAGATAGCCACCGGGTCGGAGTGATTCGGAGATCGTCTCTAGCATCTCCTCCTTGTAGCCGTTGTCGATGTAAATGAAGAGGTTGCGACAGACGACCAGATCGAAGCCGGATTTCGCGCCGTCGTTGATCAGATCGTGGTGCTCGAAAGTGACCATCCGCCTGACCGGTTCACGGATTTCGAAACGGTCGCCTGACTGGTCGACGTACCGATGGTAGTTCGAGAGGAAGGTGAGCTGATCGCCGATATCGATCGTTTTGCTGCTTTCGTAGACGCCCTCTCGTGCCGTTTCGAGTGCCGGATCGCTGATATCGGTCGCAAGAATCGAAAGCTGATCGCCTGCCGTTCGTGGATCGTCGAGACCGAGCATCGCCATCGAGTAGGGCTCGCGGCCGTCCGCACAGGCAGCGCTCCAGACGTGAATCCGCTCTTGCTCGTCGCTCAACGTTCGCAGTACCGACCGGATACCCTCCCAGACATCCGGATTACGGAAGAACCCGGTGACGTTGATCGAAAGAGCGTCAAGCAGTGCAACCTGTTCGTCCGGATCCTCCCGGACCAGTTCCAGATACTCCTCGAAGTCCTCCGAGCGAGTTCGGCGGAGACGAGAGGAGAACCGCCGGTTCAGGTAGCTGTTGTTGTAGTGGCTCGTCGCAAAATCGAGTTCGTTCTCGACGAACGTCGTCAGCGCCTCGAAGCCGGGTGCGAGCTCACTGCTCACAGTTCCTCGACTGTCCCCTCGCCGTCGGCGGTCCGGATCGAGAGGACACCGGTTCCAGTGTCGAACTCGACGGTTCGGCCCTCCTGCCCACCGACTTCCTCGGCGGTGATCGGAACGCCGAGCTTGTCGAGTTCCTCCCGTGCGGCGACGACGTTTCGGTGGCCGACGCCGTCGCCGAAGCTCTCGAACTCGAACATGTCGCCACCGCCAGCGAGTTTCGCTTCTACGTCAGTGTAGCTGGCTCCGGTTTCGACCATCTGTCGAAGCATTGCCCGGATGGCCGTATCGGCAAACTTGCCGGGCTTTCGCTCGCTCATATCGTCGTTCTCGTCGCCGTTTGGCAACATGACGTGTGCGAGTCCGCCGACTTGCGACTGGTCGTCGTACAGCGCGACGGCGACACAGGAGCCCAGTCCAAAGGACTTGAGACACTGCCCGCTATCGCTGATCTCGAACTCGGAGATACCGACTCGGACCGGATCCGACTCGGGCGCACCCGGCTCACTTCCGTAGGTCTTCATTGGTCGGTCTCGACCTCTTCGAGGGTCGCCTTTGTGGGCACTTCTTCGATCCGGTCCATCGGCAGGTCGTTGATCGCCCGTTCCAGATCCGACTCGTCGGGGATCGCGTAGATGTTGCAGTCAAACTCCCGATCGGCAGCCTGTACCGAGGTGTCGAAGACGAACGCGTACTCCTGGTTTTCACCGAGCTGGATGACGACCGGATCGATCACGGCCGCACCCATGTCGTGGTTGTACTCGGGCGGGGAGTGATCGATCGTTGTATCGAGTACGTTCGCCCAGCCGTCAAGGAACCCACTGGCCATGATGTTTCCGAGCTCCTTGATCGCGCTCTGTCCCATCTCGTCGAACTCGTCGTCCGGTGCCATCGGCAACATCGCATTGACGATCTCCCGGGCGGACGATTCATCGAATGTGAAGAGGAGATAGCCGCTTGGCATCCCGTCGAACTCGAACGCGACGCCGATCAACATCTCGTCGTCGATCTCCTCGGGGAGCACTTCTAGCGGAACGAAGTTGAGCCGCCGAATCTCCACATCGGTGTCGATCCCGGTCATCGTGGTGACGTTCGAGGCGACCTCGTCCGCACCGCGCTGTGCAAGTCGATCGAATCCGGCGAGCTTGTCGTACTCGATCCCGTCGTCGCTCGATGCACCCTGCTGGGCCAGCACATCCTCCATCGAGTCGTGGTCGGGGAACAGGTAGTACCGGAACTGGATCTCGGTGTCGATCGCCTCGATCTGGCTCTGGAAGAGCAGTGCCAGGTCGTCCGCACCGGGTGCCGTATCGATCCCCGCGAGAAACGGCTCCGCGGAGTCGCCATCGACGTATTCGGGCGTCGAAACGTCGATTGCAGTACCGAGGACATCCGCCCAGCCATCGATAAAGCCGCTGTGCATGATCTGTCCGACCTCGGTGATTGCGCTCCTGTTCATCTCGTCGAACTCCTCGTCGGGGCTGTCGGGAAGCGTATCCTCCGGGTCGACGGAGGGCTGTAACGTGCGGACGAGATGCGTTGCGCTTTCCCAGTCAAAGACGATTACGGCGTGACCGTCGAGTGCGCCGGTCAGTTCGACCCGAACGCCGACTTTCCGGACGCTGTCTCCAAGCTCCGCACGAATATCCGACCCGCGCATGAAGTTCAGCTTCGTCACGCCGACGCGCGTGTCGACGTCAGTCATCCGTGTGAGTCGGCCGGCGGCGAGACCGGCACCTTCCTGGGCCATCTGATAGAACGTTCCGAGTGCAGTAACGTCGAGTTTCATATGGATTACTCGTAGGAGGTTTCGATGCTGTTGACCATCTCGACGAACTCCTGCAGGTCAGGGAACGCGTAGATCTCGGCTTCGATCTCGTAGCTTGGGACGTTGAGACTGGAGTCGAAGAACAGTGCGAGATCCTCCTCGCCGAGGCTTGCCGTCCGGCCGACGATCTCTGCTGCTGGCGCGTACACCAGCTGTGGCGTCGCGATATCGATCGTCGTCCCGAGCACGTCGGCCCAGCCGTCGATGAAGCCACTCGCCATCATATTGCCCAGCTCCTCGACAGCGCTCCGGGCCATCTCACCGGACACAGAGGACATATCGTCGACCATGTCGTTCAGCATGAGCGCCGTGATCTTCTTTGCGCTCTCCTCGGGGAAGAGAATGAGGATGTGTCCGTGTGGCGGCTCCATAAGCCGGACTCGAACCCCGACGCGCTTGCCTTCATCGAGCTGGGCAGTAAGGTCCTCCACGTCGATGAAGTTGGTCTTGGTGACCTCCATCTTGGCGTCCTCACCGGTCAGCTTGCTCATGTTGTCGGCCACGCCGTTTGTCCCGACTTTCGCCATTTCGTTAATGAAACTCAACTTCCGAATGTCGACCATTAGACTCATAGTATCACCTGTCTCTCATAGCGTCTCGATGTCGAGAATGTTCACCACGTCACCCTCTCCGAGCACGGTCGCCCCGCTGAGCCCGGGAATATCACCGATGAACCCCTCGAACGGTTTGACAACGACTTCCTGTTGGCCCCGAACGCGGTCACAGTGGACCGCAACCGGACGCACATCGTCGCGTACCTGTACTAGCATTCCGTCGCCGTTCTGCCCGCGTTCCGGCGTCTCCAGCGCTTCGTCCAGCCGGATCAACGGATAGGACGTCTCGCCGCGCCTGACGACCTCCTGGCCGTCCTCGAGTTCTACTGCGCCGGACGGACCGATCTCGCTGACTACCCGGGTCGGGATGCCGTACTCTTCTCCGCCGGATTCGACGAAGAGCACGTCGGCAATCGCCAGCGAGATCGGCACCTCGATCCGGACTGTCGTCCCGTCGCCCGGCTCGCTTTCGATGTCGACGGACCCGTCGAGGTCGTTGATGGTCCGGGCAACGACGTCCATCCCGACGCCACGGCCGCTGACGTCAGTGACCTCTTCACTCGTCGAGAAGCCCGGATGAAAGACGAGTTCGTAGATCTCTTCGTCATCCATCGTCACCAGGTCCTCACGCTCGACGATCCCCTCCGCGACTGCAGCATCACCGAGGTCGTCGACATCGATCCCGCGCCCATCGTCCTCGACTTCAATGACGACAGTGTCTCGCTCGCGGTGGGCCCGGAGTTCGATCGATCCGCTGGGATCTTTCCCCGCTTCCTCACGTTCCTCGGGCGGCTCGATACCGTGATCGATCGCATTCCGGACGATATGCATGAGCGGATCGCCGATCTCGTCGAGGATCGACCGATCGACCTCGACGTCTTCGCCTTCCATGTCGAGGGTAACCTGCTTGTCCTGGTCGCGGGAGATATCCCGCACCAGCCGCGGAAGCTTGTTGACGACGTTTCGCAGGGGAACGAGACGAACGTCCATCACCGTATCCTGGAGTTCGGAGGTGAGCGCGTCGAGCTCGTCGACCTCGTTGTCGATGACCCGGCGCGGCTCGTCAGCCTCGACCGCCCGGCGCAAGCGCGCCCGAGTCGACACGAGCCCCTCGACGAGACTCATCAGTTGGTCCACCTGCTCAGTGTCGACCCGGACCGACTGGATCGTTTCCGAATCGACATCCGTTCCGGCCGCGGCTGACGGGCGCTCGTAGCCCACATCCGGCGGTTCCGTTCCCGAATCCAGGTTCACCGATTCGACGGATGCCTCGACGGCCTCGTCGGATGGCTCGTCATCCGCTGTCCCATCCCCGGCGGTCGTTCCGGGATCCGATTCCTGAAGCGCTTCGCTGGGATCGGTGTCTTCGAGTGTCGAGTCGGGATCCGCTTCGAGTGTCGAGTCGGGATCCGCTTCGAGTGTCGAGTCGGGATCGATGTCTTCTGGTGTCGAGTCGGGATCGATGTCTTCTGGTGTCCCGGCAGGCTCCGCTTCGAGCGTCGAGTCGGCATCTCCACTCGATTGGTTCTCTTCGGGACTCACACTCTCATCGTCCGCTGCTTCGAGATCCATCGACAGGTCCAGCTCGTCCGCCGAGCCGAAGCCACCGGCGTCGAGTTCGCCCGGTTCCGCTTCGGGATCCGCAGGATCGCCGAAGTCGATGTCGGAGAATGCGCCCGCTTCGCTGATCGCTGAGTCGTCCTGGACGTCATCAGTGTCGTCGAGGCTGTCACCGTCCTCAGCAGTGGCGGTATCCGCGTCCGGCTCGTCGATAGACTCCGAACCGGCGAAGGGATCTTCGAGGTCGAGTTCCGGACTTTCGTCGGCGTCGTCGACGTCCTGGATCTCCGCATCATCCAGATCGAGGGCTCCTGGCGCTTCCTCCTCGGGAACGTCATCGATTGTGTCGTCACCGAACAGCTCGTCGTTCCCGGCAGGGAAGTCGAGGTCGTCGGCCTCGGAAGTCTGCTCTGTGCTGCCGGTCGTGTCGGCGGCTTCCGTCTCATCGTCGTCCGCTTTGACAGCAGTGGCGGTAGTCGGCTCATCGGATTCGACGTCCGGCTCGTCGGATTCGACGTCCGGCTCGTCGGATTCGACGTCCGGCTCGTCGGGAGTGGTGACATCCTGATCGCCCTCACCAGCTTCGACGTCTGGGTCGGCCGGATCGGCTTCCTCGGCCTCGTCGAGCAGTTCGTCGACACCGATTTCATCACCCTCGTCGCCAGCGCCGAATGGGTCGTCCTCGGTGAACTCACCGGCAGCGAACGGATCGTCACCGCCGAGTTCGTCCTCCTCGAGCAGTTCGTCGAAGCCGACCTCGTCGTCGTCGAGTTCCTCGAACTCCAGTTCGTCGAGTTCGGCCTGTAGCTCGTCGAAGCCGACCGGATCGACTTCCTGTTGCAGCTCTTTGAACGTATCCGAGGCGTCTTCGACCTCGTCGTCATCAGCCAGTTCAGTACTCGCCTCGACGGCGTCGTCGCCCGCCTCTTCCATGTCCGCCGGGTCCTCGTCGACGGGATCGATGTCACCGACCTCGATATCGTCGAACGATCCGGCATCGCCGAGGTCGTCGAACCCTTCCACATCGTCGACCTGTTCGACCATTTCGTCCAGATCGTCGTACTCGCTGAACTCGTTGAGCAGGTCGTCGACTTCCATCTCTTCGGGGTCCTGTCCGTCGTCGGTATCGACATCAGTAGCCTCACCAGCGTCGTCGGTCGAAGGAGAGACCTCCCGGTCAGTCACCTCCTCGATGAGTGCGTCCTCGACGGCATCAACGGGATCGAGCGCGGCCGATATCGACTCCTCTCCGACCGCGCTCGCGAACACGGCGTCGAAGTTGCCGCCGTATTCGCCCTCGCTGATCTCTGCTTCCGGTGGGGAGGTGCCGAGGAGATCGAACGCGTCTTCGAGCGCTTCGACAACGAGCATCCCGTGCTGTTCCCGTTCCTCGGCCACGTTCAGCCGGACGTGAAACCGGTTGTGACGATCGTCCGCTGGCTCGTCGGCAGCGGCCAGTAACTCGTCTATCTCCGCATCCGTCGGTATGGAGATGGCTGCGGCCGCTTCGAGCTCCTCGCGAAGCATCTCGATCGTCTCCTCTGGCTCCGTTTGCGGTGAGCCGTGCTCGGGGATCTCCTCGATCATCGCCTCTAGCTGATCAACAGCATCGAAGATTCGGTCCATCAACTGGGCGGATACCTCGATCTCGCCACGCCGGACAGCGTCAAGCAGGTCTTCGAGTGCGTGCGCGAGCGCTTCCGCACGATCGAATCCCATCGCACCGGCGTTGCCCTTGAGGGTATGTGCGGTACGGAAGATCAGATCCATCGCGTCGTCGTCGTCAGGATTCTGCTCCAGCGTGAGCAAGGCGTTGTTCAATTCCGTGATCCCTTCCTCGCTTTCCCGCACGAACTCCCGTACGTACTCATCCATGAGTTGTCACCTCCGTCGAAAGACTGTCGAGCACGCCATCCGTAATCCTCTCTGCAGGAAGCACGTGGTCAACTGCACCAGTCGCTATCGCCTGTCTGGGGATACCGAACACGGGGCTTGTCCCCTCATCCTGTGCGATCGTCGTACCGCCCGCATCCTTGATCGCGCGGATACCTGCCGCGCCGTCTTTCCCCATTCCCGTAAGCGCAATACCGACAACTGGTTGTTCGACAGTCTCCGCGACCGACTCCATCGTAACATCGATCGACGGTCTGACACCGTTGACCGGGTCATCGTCGGTCAGGCGCACTTTCGACCGCCCGGCAACCGAGTGGGCGACCACCATGTGCCGGTCACCGTGGGCAACCAGCACCTCACCGCCCGATATCCTGTCGCCATCATCGGCTTCTTTGACGCGATACGCACAGCGATCGTCGAGGCGTTTGGCGAGTCGCACCGTGAACTCGGGGGGCATGTGTTGAATGATCAGAACGCGAGCATCGAGATCGAGCGGCAACGAACAGAGCAGTCGCTCGATGACTTTCGGCCCACCGGTCGACGCTCCGATGACGATCGTGGGGTGCTCCAGATACGTCCGATCCTCATCGGCGGTGGCATCGCTCCACGTACTCGACCTCCGGTCGTCCCGCATATCGGCGGGATCCGCAGATCGTGAGGACGTCCCTGTCGGCGTCTCTACGCCACCAGCGACACGTCGTGCCGATGCGGCCGTTCGTGAGCGTGCCAGCGAAGCGACATGGGCATCTTCGACAGCGGTGATCGCGTCGATCAGCCGATCCTCGAGTCCGGCGATATCCGTCGAGACTTCACCGCTCGGTTTTTCGAGGAAGTCGATCGCGCCGGATGCGAGAGCCCGAAGCGTCGCATCAGCACCATCCTCGGTATGTGCACTGAGCATTAGTATGCGGGTCGGATACTCGGTCATGATACGATCGACGGCCTCGATCCCGTCCATTTCCGGCATCTGGACGTCCATCGTCACGATATCCGGACTGTGCTCTCGGACGGCTTCAACCGCCCGCTCGCCGTTACTCGCACGGTACACCTCGTAGCCGTGATCGGCGAGGATGTTGCCGATGACTGTCCGCATGAACTGCGAGTCATCGACAACGAGCACGCTCGTCATGCCGGAATAACGTCCCTGAGCGCCTTTCTGACGCTCGGTTCCTCGAACGGTTTCGTTACATAGCCGTCCGCACCGGCTTTGACGGCCAGTTTCATCTTCTCGCGCTGTCCCACGCTCGTACACATGATCACGCGGGAGTCGGGATCGAGCTTCTTGATCGCCGCGGTGGCCTTGATCCCGTTACATTTGGGCATCACGATGTCCATCATCACGATGTCCGGTTCCTGTTCTTTGTACAACTTGACCGCTTCAGCACCGTTGGACGCCTCTCCCACTATGTCGTAGTCTTCTTCCAGAATCTGTCTGAGTAGATTCCGCATAAAATGAGAGTCGTCCACGATGAGCACCCCTGTCGACATTCAGTTGATACACCACGCACGGCTTGGCGAACTACCAACATAAATGCTGTTCTTATATTATCAAATCTGATATTCTCGGTCTCGGCCGGACGTGCACGGGACAGACATCGGTAACATTCGGTCAACAGGCCAGAGATTGGAGTCGGAATACGCGAGACGGTGCTTGAGACTGTCAGCGAGGCCCGATCAGGCGTTCCCGGCCGCCTGCACCAGTCCGCCGAGATCGATTACTGAGACCTGTCTGTCACTGTTGTCCTGCTCGGGCCTGACAACCGCACGGACCAGCGCGTGAGAGAGAGCGCTCGGGTCGATATCCTGCTGTGGTGACGGTTTGTGGAAGATGCTGCTCACGGGGATGGACTCGACCCCGAGCACCTCGTCGACTTTGAGCCCAACACCCTGCTGATCGCTCGGTCTGTTGAGGACGACGACTTGCTGCTCGTCGGGCGAATCGTCGTCGCGACTGGCCCCGAGATAGGTCTGGGGGTCGATCACCGCCGTGATTGCCCCACGGAGATCGATCAGCCCTTCGATCGCGTCCGAGGTCCGGGGGAGTCGTGTGTACTCGGTCTCTTCGACAACGCTGAGCACCTGATCGACTTCCAGTCCGTACTCGGTATCTCCGATGCGAAAGACGACGAAGCGCTCCCGTTCTTCCGCTTCCTCGTCGTCGCCGTCAGGATCTGGATCCCGGTCGTCAGTCCCCTCACTATCGATATTCAGTAGCTTATCCGGCAGTTCCGTCGACATTCCTTGCTTGGTATCTACACCGGAGCAACAAAAACATTGACCACGGTTGCTTGTTGGCTACTTGTACGTGCCGCAAGCTTCAAATCTGATAACGCGATACTATCCGGATATGCTCTCAACGGAGACGGTCGATGGATCTACAGTTCCGGCGGAGACACTGCTTTCGGCACTGGGTGGGAAGTACAGCGCAGAGATATTGAGCGAGACACGAACGCCGACCTCCGCACAGGAGCTGAGTTCCCGGATCGAGATCCCGATCGCAACCTGCTACCGCCGAATCGAAGAACTCGAAGACGCCGGGCTGCTTCGCTGTGAGGGGCGACAGCTCTCGGAAGAAGGTCGACGCACCAACGTGTATCGGCGGACGGTCGATACCGTAACGTTCGATTTTACCGGTCAGGCCCCGAGTATCGAGTCCAAAAAACGCTCAGAGGCGAAAAATCAGTTGCAGGACCAGCTCGATGAGTGATCGAAGACGACTTTTATTCCACTCCCCGTAATCCACGTCGACCGCTGGAACGACGCCCCCGAAACCCCAGAATGACGTCCCTGCAACCTGATCATGACCCAACAAAACACCCCAACCGACCCCGAGAAGTCGACGCGCGGAGCCGTCGTCCTGGCCTCCGGCGGCATGGACAGCGCAACTGCTGCCTACGAGGCGCGCGAGCAGGGCTACAATCTGTACCTGTTGCACACCTCGTACGGTCAGCGGACCGAAGACCGTGAACTGGAGTGCGCTCGCAGACTCGCCGACGAGATTGATGCTGCCGGCTTCCTCGCAGTCGAAACCAGCCACCTCGAACGTATCGGCGCGTCGAGTTTGACGGACGACGACATAGATGTCGAGGACGCCGTTGACGCACCCGACGACGAGATCCCCGATACGTACGTCCCGTTTCGGAACGCAAACCTGCTCTCGATGGCGGTCTCCTACGCCGAAGCGAACGACTGTACGGCCGTGTTCATCGGTGCCCACAGCGAGGACTTCTCGGGCTATCCGGACTGCCGCCCCGCCTTCTTCGAGGCGTTCCAGTCAGTTGTCGAGACGGGGACGAAACCGGAGACCGACATCTCGATCGAAGCGCCGTTCGTCGAGTGGTCGAAAACCGAGATTGCAGAGCGAGGGGTGGAGCTCGACGTTCCCTACGAGGACACATGGAGCTGTTACCGGGAGAATGCCCCCGCTTGCGGCACCTGCGACGCCTGCAAGTTCCGGCTCGAAGCGTTCCAGCGCATCGGCGTCCGCGATCCGATCGAGTACGAACAACGCCCCGGATACACCGACTAGTTCAGTCGACTTTCGCCGTTTCTGGATCGGGGTCCTCCCCACCGCCGTCACTCCTACGGACCTCCCCAGTGCCGTCACTACTCCGGGACGTACTCGCCAGATAGATCCCGCCGAGAACAATCACTCCGCCGAGTGCAGTTCCCGTCCCCGGCACCTCGGCGAGCAGGAGGACCGCCAGGATTGTTGCTCCGACCGGCTCGCCGAGCATCGTGATGCCGACGACGGTCGAGCGAACGTGTTCGAGCGCCCAGTTGACCACCGTGTGGCCCAGAAGTCCCGGCCCGGCTGCGAGCGCAACAAAGAGCACCCACTCACGCGGCGGATAGCCCAGTAGTGCAGCATCCTGCGCCCCGACGACCACAAGCAGCGTGAGGGCACAGCTCGTGTAGACAACCGTGACATAGGGGAACACCGACACACGCTGGCGGATCGAGCGCCCGGCAAGGACGTACGCACCGGCGGCGACTGCACCGACGAGCGCGAGCGTGTTGCCGAGTCGGGCGTCCCCCTCTACAGCGATCGCCGCGCCGGGGTCAGCAAGCGTCATCGCGGCAGCACCACAGACCGTCAGGACGATACCGCCGACGATTCGCCGGTCGATCCGCTCGTCAAGCAGGAGATACGCACCGATGGCGACGAAGACGGGCTGGGTCTGGACGAGCGTAACCGAGGCAGCGACGCTCGTCCACGCCAGGCTCTCGAACCATGCGGCAAAGTGGATGCCCAGCGCGATCCCGGCCGCCGTCGCTGACAGGAGGTCCCGGCGGGATAGCGTCCGAAACTCCGACCGGCGTTGGCCGAGGACGAAGGGGCCGACGAGTGCGAGCGTAAACAGGACGCGATAGAACGCGACGACGCTCGACGGCGCGGCGCTCCAGCGGATCAGGATCGACGCGGTGCTCATCGCGATGACGGCTCCGGCGAGCGCTAGCATCGGCGAGACGTGCTCGCGTCCCCACTTGCGCAGGCTCCGTGGCACGCTCGAAGGGGCGGTATCGAGTGGCTTACCGATTTCGGCTCCGACTGTGGCCTCGTAGATTCGTTTTTGTCCCGCTGTTAGCAGCTGTAGTCCAATACTACAATCCTTGTAGTGTATTGCTTCGAAAGTTATACCGTTGGGGCTACACCCGACAGTCGGGTCGCTTACCGCTGTCGCCGCCAGCTACCGCTCTCCAGTAGCTCCGTTGTTACCTGATGGCGTTTGCGAAACATCGGGGCGAAGCCGATTCTCGACAGCGGTGCGACAGCCCGCCCCAGCGCGCCGAAGGGGAGTTCGTACTTGACGTGATCCCGGAGCAGCGTCGTCTCGCCATCGGCGTAAAACGAGTGGGTGTGCTCCCACGACGCGAACGGGCCGTTTTCCATCACGTCGGTGAACCATGCGACACCGTCTCCCTCCTCACGTTCGGTAATCACAGAGGTCCACGACTGTCGCGGCCCGACGCCGAACGGTCGGACCGACATGTGGAGTTTCGAGCCTGCTTCGAGCACAGTGGGATCAGGCTCGCCGTCCGGTCCGACCACGGACTCGACCTCAAGGCCCATCCAGTCGGGGGTCAGCGCTTCGAGACCCTGTTCCGTCGAGTGAAACTCCCAGACATCGGAAAGCGACGCGTGGATCTGCGTCTCACGTCGGTACTTTGCCATACCCATGGTTTGGCGTCCGACAGCAAAACAGCCGTGGTCGACGCAGTGGTCTTCGAAATCGGCGCGGTAGTCCTCGGAGTCGGCGCGGTAGTCCTCGAAATCAACGCCGGCCGCCTTATTTCAGCCGCTCCTGCAGGAAGGATGGATGTGCTGCGGTGACTCCCTCGATATCGACCAGTTTGTCACTGATGATATCCGCGAGGTCGTCACCGTCGGCCGCCCGAACCTCCGCCATCAGCATGTGGTCGCCGCTCGAACTGTACAGCGACTCGACCTCGTCCAGTTCTTTGATCTCGCGGGTCGCCCTGACGTACTCGTCACTGGCGACATCGAGACCGACGAGCGCGATGGACTTGCTCGCCAGTTTCTTTGGATCGACATCGGCGGAATAGCCAATGATAACGCCATCCTCTTCGAGCTGTTCGATATATTTGCGGACGGTGGGCTTCGAGACGTCCGCTCGCTCCGCGATCTCCGCGTAGGACGCTTTGGCGTCCTCTTCGAGAACAGAGAGAATACGGTTTGCCGTCGACTCGCTACTCATACGTACTAATTTTGCGGCAGAGGGAAAATATCTTTTGAATCAGTTAAGCTCGGCTACTGGACAGTAGCTACCACGTTCACGAGAAAAATACGATGTCGGCTACCCGCTCAGACGTGTCGGTCGAGCAGGTCGTAAGACCGCTTCTGGTCCCAGTCGTAGTCGTCGTCGAAGTACCGCTCCGCGAGCGGCTCCTCGGGCATTTCGCCGATTGCCTTCTTTTCTTCCTGGTAGGACGGTCGGTCCTCGTCGACGTAGAAGCGACCGGTGAGGACTTCCCCCTCGTGGAGGGCGTCCTCGGCCTCGTACATCATCTCGCTCGCCTCGCGACGATCCGTGATGTCGAAGTCGTAGTCGTCGCTGTCCTGAATATCGACGTATGGGACGTACTGCTTGGCGTCCTTGTTCCAGGTGGGACACTGGGTCAGGAAGTCGACGTGAGCGAAGCCGTCGTGCTCGATGGCTTCGACGAGGATCTCCTTGGCCTGGTTCGGGTTGACCGCGGCCGTCCGGGCGACGTAGGACGCACCCGACGTCAGCGAGAGGCTGAGCGGCCGGATCGGCGTCTTCGCGCTACCCGAGGGCTGGGTCTTGGACTTGTGGCCTTTGGGGCTGGTCGGGGACGTCTGTCCCTTCGTCAGCCCGAAGATCTCGTTGTTGAACACGATATACGTCATATCGTGGTTCTCGCGGGCCGTATGCATGAAGTGGTTTCCGCCGATCCCGTAGCCGTCACCGTCACCGCCGGCGGCGATGACTTCGAGGCCGGGGTTGGCCAGCTTCGCCGCGCGGGCGACCGGTAGCGATCGGCCGTGGATCGTGTGGAAGCCGTACGTGTCCAGATAGCTGTTCAGTTTTCCGGAACAGCCGATCCCGGTACAGAGCAGCGTTTCCTCGGGCGTTCGGCCGACTTCCGGCAGCGCCTGTTTCAGCGCCTTGAGGACGCCGAAGTCACCACAGCCAGGACACCACGTCGGCTGGGGCTCGATGCCGGGTGTGTACTCGTCTCGGTCGATATCGCGTTCTTCACCGATTGCGTTGAATGCACTCATATGTGAATCTCCTCGATTAGTCCCCCGCGGCAGGGCGAATCTCGGTTCGAGTTACCGGCGATTCGTCCGCGCCGTTGATCTGTGCTTCGAAGGCCTCGACGACCTCCTCGGGCTCGAACGGGTTCCCGTCGTACTTGAGGAAGCTGGTCAGTTTCTCGCCGAACTGGCCGAGCTCCTTCTGGGTGAGCCCGCGGAACTGTGCGGTGGCGTTCATTTCGACGATCATGGCTTCCTCGACGCTCTCGAGGAACTCCGTCATCTCCTGTTCGGGGTACGGCATCATATCGCTGACACCGATCGACTTGACGGAGACGCCTCTCTCGTTGAGTCGGTCGACCGCTTCCTCGACGGTCCCCTGCTGGGACCCCCAGGTGATGAGACCGTACTCGGCGTCCTCCGGGCCGCGGTAGGACTGCTGAGACTCGTGTTCTTCGTCGAGTTCCTCACGGATCGAGACGAGCTTGCTCAT
The DNA here is from genome assembly GCF_023638055.1 of Natranaeroarchaeum aerophilus. NCBI lineage: Archaea > Methanobacteriati > Methanobacteriota > Halobacteria > Halobacteriales > Natronoarchaeaceae > Natranaeroarchaeum > Natranaeroarchaeum aerophilus. Next base: position 47,290 of record NZ_JAKRVY010000013.1, read on the forward strand.
CCGGCGGCTCATCTGTGCGACCCGGTTATCGGGATCCTCGTCGATGTGACCCGCCTTGTTGTGCTCGTTACCGGTTGCGAGATAACGTCCATCCTTCTGTCCGGGGAGCGAGCGCGGCGCGACACCGTTTTCGGTCTCGTGGATGAATCGGTTGAACTTGCCGGACTCGTCGTGTGCTGCCTCGGCGAGTTCCTCCTCGGTAAGGACGCTGCCGGGGTCGGCGTCGACCGGGCGGTCGAAGAAGCTCTTGGGAACGTTGCGGTTCTCGCCGGAGAGCTTCTGGTCGATGATGACGATGGCCGGGATCTGGTAATCGTAGGCCAGCTTGAACGCCATCCTGGTCTGGTCGTACGCCTCGGCAGGATCCGCCGGTGCGAAGACGACGCGGTTCGAGTCACCCTGACTGGAGTACAGGATCGATTCGAGGTCGCCCTGCTCGGGTTTGGTCGGCAGACCCGTCGAGGGACCTGCTCGCATCGCTTCGATCAGGACGATCGGGGTCTCGGTCATCTCCGCGAGGCCGAGTGGCTCGCCCATCAGGGCGAAGCCACCGCCGGAGGAACCGGACATGGACTTGACGCCAGCGTGGCTCGCACCGACTGCGAGCGCCGCCGCCGCGATCTCGTCTTCGACCTGCTCGGAGATACCGCCGAACTTGGGCAGGTTCTGGGACATGATCGCGAAGACGTCGGTCCACGGTGTCATCGGGTAGCCCGCAATGAAGCGACAGCCAGCGTCGAGGGCACCGTATGCGACGCCGTTCGAGCCGGAGACGAGCACCTGCTCTTCGTCGTGGTCGCCCGTCGGAACGCGGAGGTCGTGCTCGAACTCGTACTCCTCGTTGGTCATCTCGTAGGCGTCGTGGAGTACGTTCAGGTTGGCTTCGAGCATATCGCCCCCCATGGCGTCCTCCATGAGGTTCTCGATCTCGCCGAGTTCCATATCGAGCAGCGCCGCGGTGACACCGACACCGGCGGTGTTACGCATAATCTCGCGGCCGTGCTCTTTGGCGAGCTCCCGGAGATTGATGTCGAAGACGTGCCAGTTGTTCTCCTCGGCGCGCTCGTCGAAGTTCGGAACGTCATCCGTGTCGAGCATCCCCGAGTCGTAGACGATAATTCCGCCCTCGCGGAGTTCATCAAGGTTCTCGTAGAGGGGCTTGATCTCCTCCTCGCCGTAGTAGGCGTTCTCCTTCGGATTCCGGGCGAAGGAGTCGCCAAGTGCGAGCAGGAAGTTATAGCCGTCACCACGAGATTTGACGGTGTCCTCTCGCGCGCGAATCTCGACGTAGGTGTGGCCACCACGGATCCGCGACGGGTAATGGCGATGCGTGAATACGTTCAGCCCCGAGCGCATCAGGGCCTTTGCGAAGTTCTGACTTGTCGAGTCGATTCCGTCACCGGAACCGCCTGCGATTCGCCAGATGAGTTCGTCATCAGTCATAATTTATACCCGGCCCAGCGTGGGCCAGCAGTATCTGAAAGTTTGGTGTGACCCGAACTAAAGCCTTTGCTATCCTTTGCCAAGAAACTATTATGAAGATTATCTTAAACGCCTATTTTCTTAATAATCGTCCATAACTAATTGGCCGAGAACGGTGGCTGACTGGGTCCGAGCCGGCGACGACGATCCGTCAAGCAGCAGGTCCCTGGACAGTTGCTCAATCATTTGCTCGGAGCCACTACTCGCTTCGAAGGCCGCCTCCCCGGCCATCGTCTGACGTTCTCGGGTGAGTGAGTTTCCAGACCCCCCACGGATTCCCGGACTGTGACGATGTCGAGGGGTCGACTGCTGGCGGCTCGAGTTCAGCGGTGTTCGTAGTCGCCGACGAGCGTATCCAGCGCGTCGTGGTGCTCGGTCGTGTGTGGTGCAGTCAGCGGCGAGACGCTAATATTCCCGTGGACGACGGCGCGTCGATCGGTCCCATCGGGATCGTTGATCTCGGCCGTAGCCATCCGCTCCCAGATCCGGTCGTGGAGTGTAATCGAGTCCCCGTTGTGGGTTGCATCCATGTCGTAGACGTGCGATGGGCTGGTAATCGTCATCCCTGCTGGCTCGTCGTCCGGGACCGGTGCGTTGACGTTGAGATAGTCGGCGTCATCGAACACCCCCTCGCTGAGTGCCCGCTCCGCAAGATACTCGGTTGCTCTGACTGCTTCCGCGTAGTCCTCGCGCGTAACCTCTATTTCGTGGAACGCAAGATCACCTGTTGGCACGTACAGCGAGACGGCGATCGCTGGGACGCCAAAAAATGCCGCTTCGACCGCCGCACTCACCGTCCCCGATCGTCCGAGGACGTACTGACCCAGATTTGCACCGCGATTACAGCCCGAAACGACGAGATCGGGATACGGGCCGATCGCCTCCAGTCCTGCAACGACACAGTCGGATGGGGTACCCTGAATCGCATAGCCCAGCTCGTGTTCTTCGATTTCGACCTCGGTTGAAATCGCCCGCCCAACGGCACTCTGATCGTCCGCTGGCGCGACGACTGTGACGTTACCGACCTCGGTCAGTGCGTCGTGTAAGGCTCGAATTCCGACACTGCCGATCCCGTCGTCGTTTGTCAGGAGGATCTCGAGGTCCTCAGTCTCGTCCATGCACCACCGTCGAACGCGGAAGCGAAAAACACACCGATACCGACAGCCATTCTGGATCGTCCCGCTTCGTCACACTGGTAAATCCCGCCTCGTCACAGCAGTGTCACGGCGAGATATGGGAGTGCGAACAGGACGACGAATACCACTGTGAGGATGATTCCCCACGCGATGAGCGTACTGACAGCAGTGATCCATGCCGGATGATCGAACCGGGAGAGACGCTCGGTTACCATATGCGGGTGAATGAGTGGTGTCGTGTTAATTCTATGCACACGAGGAACAACTGACATATCGTTTTCGTGTCCCACGATCGCGCATTTCCCGCCATACTGGGCGCATTCGGACGGCTTTTATTCGCCGCGTGAGTAGCGCCTGCCAATGACGAAGATCGACGTGGTCGACAACCACGGCCAGTTCACCCACCTGGAGCAGCGTGCGCTCCGGGACATGGGCATCGACACGGAACTGATCGACAACGAGACGCCACCAGAAGAGATAGACGCTGACGGACTCGTCCTTTCGGGCGGGCCGGATATCGATGACATCGGCCGGTGCTCGGAGTATCTCGATCTCGATATCCCGGTGCTCGGAATCTGTCTCGGGATGCAGATCATCGCCGACGAACTCGGCGGGCGCATCGGCGGCGGCGAGTACGGCGGCTACGCCGATGTCACGGTCGAACTGCTCGAAGAGAGCGATCCGCTTACGGGGTCACTGTATCCTGAAACGCGCGTGTGGGCGAGCCACGCTGATGAGGTGAAGGAACTGCCCGAAGGCTTCGAGCTAACCGGCAAAAGCGACGTCTGTGGTGTCGAGTCGATGAGCAACGCCGATCGCGACCTCTACGGCGTCCAGTGGCATCCCGAAGTTGCCCATACCGAAGAAGGCGAGGAACTGTTCGAGAACTTCCGCGCGATCTGCGAGGAGTGAGGCAGGTCAGGCGGGGAATTGTGGCAGGGGTCGGTGTATTTATTTCCCGTCAGGAAGAGTTCAACGTATGAGGACGTCGACTGAGCAGTATTCGATTGCCACTGCCGTCTGGATCGGCTCGTTGATCCTGGTCGGTATCCCTGTATTTCTGCTACTGAGTTATGTGTTTGAGCCTCTGCCAGACCGTCTTGGTATCGCTTCGTATCCGATCGCCAGTCTCGTGGTCGTGGTAGTGATCCCTGCGGCGGTCGCTGTCGAGGTTGCAACCGCTATCGCCGCGGTTCGACTTGCGGAGTCCAGGCCTTTTGCCCGGTTCGGAACGGTCCAACGTCTCTCACTGATTTGCGCCCTGGGTGCCGCCTGTGTGCTCGGTCTCGCCGTCATCGCCTGGATCTTCCATCGGATCTTTTATTCGGGACTGTTGGACGGTATGCCCGGACAGACTGCAGTCGGCGTCGTGCTGGCTGGGGCATTTCTCGTGTTTGTCGTACTGGCGGTTCACGGGTTCGTAGCGGGATATCAGTCGACAGACGCCTGACTCCGAAAGGTTGCATGGAACCTGAGACGGTTGTCTCCACAGGGATATGGCTTGTCTCCGTGAACCCGAAGAGGCTGGTCACCGCGAACTGAGAGTGGAGACGATAGTAAAGCCAGTGATCAACAGGAACCCGAGCAACGCCATGTTCGGAATGCTAAGCCCGAGCAGTTCGTACTGTACAGCGGTACAGCCACCGCCAACTGTGCAGGAGCCGACGCCGCCGGTCGCATACTGGATATAGGAGTGGTACGCCGCCAGGAGCGCCCCCGGAACGGAAAGCGAGAGGACGATCGGTGCGAGGCTGTCGTTGCGCTGGTACGCGCCGATGACGAGGATCACGACCAGCGGATACATGAAGATCCGCTGGTACCAGCAAAGGTCACAGGGCGTCAACCCCATGCCGCGACTGAAGTACAGGCTCCCGGCTGTCGAGATCGCGGCGACAAGGGTGCCCGCGGCGAGGTACTGTCGCGTCTCGACTGCCGGACGACTCATTACCCGAGTTGACGGCCGACACCTCGAAAAAGCTTCTGACAGGGCGCTATCTGATACTCTGACACTGGACTACTTCTGACAGGATGCCAGCTGATACGCGAAACTGGTCACTTGTGATGTCGTGTTACAGGTAAAAAGTGGTGGGCGCGTCAGCGCGTTACGACGCGTCCTCGAACAGGTCGTCGACAGCGGACTGGGCCGCAAGTGCGGCGTCGTCGGCGACCACCTGCTCGTCCTCGTCGGCCTCGGGTGCGTTGAGGTAGACGTCGACATCGAGCACGCCGTCCTCGAAGGTGACCGTCACGTCGACATCCTCGACGTTCGAGTTCTTTACTCGTGAGAGGATCAACCCCTCAGCGGCCTCGGCGGCCGTCTGAACCACTTCCTCGTCGTCTGGCATCGTCTCCTTATGCGCCGCCGGGGCCGCCCATCGGCGCGCCGCCGGGGCCGCCGCCGAGCAGCTCTTCGAGCTCGCCCTGCAGGTCCTCGAACTGCTCCTGAACGCGCTCTTCCTGTTTGGTCAGCGTCTCGACACGGATTTCGAGGCTGTCGACCTTCTCGTCGAGGTCGTCGTTCGCTGTCTCGTAGTCCGTCTCGACGAGCAGTTCGCCGACCTCTCGGTACATGACGGTGTCCTCGTCGATGTCTTCGAGCTCGTCGAGCGCCGTCTCGGCTTCGTTGAGCTGCGTTTCGGCCTCGTTCTTCTGGGCCGCGACCTGCTGTGCGGTCTCCTGAAGGTCCTGAAGCTGTTCGAGTTTCTCCTGTGCTTCCGGCGGTAGGTTGCCTTGCATACTTCTCAGGTGGAGGTCCGGACGGAAAAACCCCGTCATTATAGTTGCGACCCAGCATCGTGGGTCGTCCTGTGTCCTCCGATAGCCGACAGGGACAGTACGTATCCGCAGATCGTATCCGTTGATCGGCCGTAGTCAGCGAGATTCCCTGCCGTAGTCAGCGAGATTCCCTGCCGCAGTCAGCGACATGCCCGGCCGCAGTCAGCGACGGACTCGGCCACGTCGACCAGCGTTAACCAGGTGTTCGAGGCCGCACGGAGTGCAACCAGATCAGTCGCTTCAACGGTAACCTCTATTGTTGATTCCGAGCGAGAGAGGGAGACCTGCGAGCGCTCGTCATCAATATCACCGACCTCTGGACGGACGCTCCGCTCGATTATCCGTGCAACAGTAGCCGAGTCGTACGCAAACGTGTAGGTCGCTCCGTGTACGAACGCGTCCATACGGAGGCGGTCTACTCGACGCTGACTTCCTTTACGTCCCGGCTCCGTTCTTTGAGAAGTACACGGTGCCCGCAGTAGGGACAGCGGACGCCCCCGTACTCGTCGAGTTCGACGTCACGCTTGCAGCGCGAGCACTTGTACGACATCGTTACTCGTCCTCGGAGAGTGCGGCGCGGATCGATCGTTTGACGCTACGTCCGGCGGGGGTGTCCGGTCGGTACGCCCCACCAGCGAACTTCTCGCCGGTCTCCTCGTTGATCCAGATCCCGGTTCCGACGCGTTTGACGTCGTCACCGTCGACGGTTGCGTTCTGCATGTCACTCTCGATCTCGGAGACGCGTTTCCGTGCGACGCGACCGTAGCGAGCACCGAAGCGGCCCGAACTCCCGGTCTGTCGTCGTTTGCCTTCGGCCATAGTACCGATTAATAATTCGAGCGACCTGATAAACCCTTTGAGTTGGTCCGGTACGGAGTCTATCGAAGGTATCCGTGCGGGGGGCTGGTCGTTCGGCGTCTCATCGTGAAGTGTGTTCGTAATCTGCGTTTTGCGGGACGGCAATCAGTAGTGTTCAACGGGTGGTTGGATGAACACTTCGTGGCACACGACCAGCACGGCAGCCAACAGTCCGGCGAGTATCAGCGGGAGCTCTGGAAGTCCCACGTGGATTCCGAGTACCGCCGTGAACAGTGAAGCAACGTACTGAACGACGACACCACTGACCGCCAGAACTGGCAGGAAAGCGAGTACGATATCGTGTCGTGAGGTCATCGTTCTAATTATATGTAATTACCACGTGGCACGTAAACGTCGGGGGGTGCTTTCGAGGGAAACAGAGTCTCCCCACCATGTCGAGTGTTCGCACTTCGACGGGGGTGTCGGTGAATGGGACCCTCCCACCCCACTGTGTCCAGTGTTCCACCGGTGAGGTGGGTGGGGGTAGCTTGTGCCAGCTATCTTCTTACAGCGAGAGAATCCCGCCGTTCACGGCGAGGAGGATGTCACCCAGAAGACGACGCAAGTGAGCATACTTTGCAATGTATCAACACCCCACCCCACTCTGTCGAGTGTTCTCGGAGAATCTAGTGGGGGAGTCTACTGAGGGTGTTTCCATGCGACAGAGAAGCGTGATCACGGAGCGTGACGCAACACGTCGGGCGGAAGATCGACCGTCTCCAGATCTTCGATGACGTCAAGCACCATGTCGACGGCGACGTCGAGATCGTATACGTAGTACTTGCCACCAGCGCGTCCCTCGTTGCGAGTATTTCGGGAGAGAATCCCCTGCATCGCAAGATCCGAGAGGTGGTCGTGCATCCGCCGACGGACGAGTGGGTTCGTCCCCACGTATTCCGCAGCCGAGCGGTATCGCGGATAGATCTCGCGGACACGTGCAGGTGTCTCCTCTTCAAGGGCGAGACTCAACACGGCGACCAGCGACAGATGGCCGTGCTGGGTAAGATCAACCATTCCCTGTTTGATTCGCCCCCGTTCGAGCGCACGCTGTGCTTCCCTGACGTGTTTCTCTTCGACGCCTTCGACGTCCTGTGATCGGGCAAGATCGCCCGCCTTGTACAGCAGGTCGAGGGCCTGTCGGGCGCTTCCGGTGTCCTGCGCCGCGAGGGCAGCACAGAGCGGTAGGACACCATCGGCGAGGACGTCCTCGTGGAGCGCGTTCTGTGCACGCTGCTGAAGGATCGATTCGAGTTCGTTTGCGACGTACGGCGAGAAGTGGATCTCCTCCTCACAGAGCGTGTCCTTTACTTTGGGCGACAATCCGCTGCGGAAGCTAAAGTCGTTGCTGATGCCGATGATTCCGGGTTTTCCCTGCGAGAGGTAGCCGTTCGCTCGAGCACGTGGAAGTTCGTACAGCAGGTCGTCGTCGTCGCCAATGTGATCGATCTCGTCCAGTACGATCAGCACGGTTTCCCCGAGCGAGTCCAGTTCGTCGTACAGCATGTCGAAGATCGTCTGCTGGGGATAACCGGTCGTGCTAATCTGTTCGTTCGGCCCGCGGAGCTCGTTGACGAGGTGGGCCGCAACCTGGTACGAGGATGTGAGATTGTTGCAGTTCAACCAGACGATCGAGAGATCTACGTCGTCGTACTCGGCGACATCCCGCTGCAGATGGTCGAGCAGATAGCGGGTCGCGACGGTTTTTCCCACCCCCGTCTTCCCGTACAGGAAGATGTTCCGCGGCTGAGCTCCGTTTACTACCGGCTGAAGCGCCGTCTTGTACGCATCGAGTTCCTCCTCTCGCTCCTGGATCGACTCGGGCTGGTAGTCCTCCCGGAGGACATCTTCGTCCTGAAAAATAGTCGTGTCCCGATCGAAGAGCGGCATTTGCGTAACCATAGAACAGGTGGCATATAAAACCACCGTGTCGAGTGCGTCGACTGTTTCTGGCGGTATATATTCGACCACCCCCAGTGTGTCCAGTGTTCTTGTAACTGATACCGTACTTTCGAGATCGATGGTCGCTCTGGAGTGGTATGTTGCTGGGATCACGGATCGTCTGACACCACTCCGTCAGATGTTCTATTCCGAGCGTGTCTGGTAAACACGTTTCGATGTATCCGTAACAAAACGGTATCTGAATCACGAATACCACGGACCTAGCAACGAACCACTTGAACCCAGCAACGAACCACTTGAACCCAGCAACGAACCACTTGAACCCAGCAACGAACCACTTGAAGCCGTTCTATCCTGTGACTGGGTCTCACCACGTCATGGGATGTCACCTTGCGTGATGGGATTCGAAACTACTCGTGTCAGGTAGAGATTCAGTTTTCGGAGGTCGGCTGGATATTCCCAGTAACACTCGACAGTGTGGGGTGGGGGACAGTGTGGGGTGGGGGAGGCGGCGGAGAATCTAGACGAATCTCTGTAATCCAGCTGAATCTCTGTGATTCATTCGATATGCTGGTGTGAGCGACCCCTTCTCTCACCCTTTTTGCCTACTTTTCCCACCCTCTCTTTCTATCCTTCTCCCCCACCCATCCCTCCAAGCAGTAACACTCGACAGAGTGGGGTGGGGGAGGTATCGCCTCGATCGCTCCCCTGATCAAACATCCCGTAACACGCGACATACTGGTGTCTCTGTCGGGATCCGGACATCGGATTCTGGAATTCGTGTGCCGGGTTAGTATAGGTCTTCCTCGTCCAGCGCGTCGTTGAGGTCCTCCCTGACGAGCTCACCGCCATCGACATCCCGCGCCGTCGTGACGATTCGGTTTTCCTGTACGCTTGACCCATCCCGCAAGAGCAGTCTCACGTTCCCGTTCGTATCAGCCCGGGTTACCTTCGCACGGAGGCCCGACTGTGATCCCACCCCACCGGCATCAATCGGTCCCGGAATCACCTTCTTGACGTGAGGATGACCAGCGACGGTCTGGATCGCCTGTCGACCGTCGCGACCCCCGATCAGGGTCGTGTGTGATCCACCCAGTTTCTCTTCGGGGGCAAGGTCGACGACGTCGAGTGCCCGCTCTCCCCGACGTTCGATCACGGCCTCTACGGGACCGTCGTCGCTGTTGATCCGATAAAAATCGTAGTGCAACTGCGCTCGCGCCGCCCGCAACACGTCCCTGTTGCCCGTCGCATACACCTCATCAGGACGTTTTCGTCGCACCTCGTCGGCGATCTTTCCACCGAAGTTTCGCAGTTCCACCACTTCCTCCTCATCGCCGTCTTCGGGCTTTGTCGTCACCGTCGTTTCCCCGAGCACATCGTCCTCGTCGAGAATCGTCACGGTCGCCCGGTCCCGATCGAGATCGAGCACCACAGTGTCGGCGTTGCCCGTGTGACAGACCAGACAGTAATCACCTGGCCGGTCTAACGGACTCGCACAGCGCCGACACTCCATACTCGCACTTACTGTGCGACGTGTAAAACAGGCGTGTTTCTCCGCCGGTGGCGTCCATCGGATCCGTATCGATTCGTCTACTATTCGTCTGCCGATTCACTGATCCTGCCAGTCAACCCATCTCGATTGGGTCCGCTTTCAGAAACTCCCGCAACACGACGGTTGCATAGCTCCCTTTCGGCAGCGCGAACTCGAATGTCGCTCTCTCGCTTCCCGTCGTGACGTCCAGTTCGGTCCGCAGGAGGATCGCACGCCGGGTCCCCGTGGAGTCGAACACCCCCGGTAGATCGAAATCACCCGGCTCCAGGCCCAGATCGTCCAGCACCGACCGCTCGATTTCGCCTTGCTCACCGTCAGCAAGTTCGGTCTCGGTGCCGACCAGCGGTGCAGTGACGAACGCACGCCCACGCGCGCAATGCCGGTTCATTGTTTCAACGCGGTCTGCCGTCACGCGCTGGAGGCGGTCGATATCCGGCACGACGAGTTCGGCTGGCCCCTCTTGATCCGAAAAGCAGGCCACGTCGCCAGCAACAGGACGATCAAATGGCAGGCCCCGTTCCAGCCGCTCGCTTAGCATCAGATTGAATGCGTACGACTGGGCGGCGTGCACGAACAGCCGCTGGAGGTTGCTCGGCACCGTCTCAAGGGCTTCCCGGAAGTCCGCGGCGGTCTCCCCGCCGTTCTCCGCGAGGGTGTGAAGCATCGAGCGTTCGTATCGGAGCCGCCGCGGATACTCCTCCAGTACGGCAGCCCAGTCCTGGTCGCCGCTCGCCGCCTCGTCCGCCCGTGCCCGTGCCCGGCGCGTCCCCTCGGATTCGGCCTCGAACGGGTTGCCGACGTACGACAGCACCGCCTTTTCCCACTCCTCGCGGGCGACGTGCAGGCCGACCTCGTGGGTGACGGGGCGCTGGCTGCCAAAGCGCTGCTGGCCGAACCAGTTTGGAACGCCGACCGTGTCCCCCTCCGTCCCCTCGCCGCCGAACTCCTGTAGCTCTCGGAGAACGTCCTCGGCACGTCCGGGTGCCGTCGCCTCGCTGACTACGATCTCGAACTCGTTGCCCACCAGATCACCGAACTCGATTGGCCGCCCCGCGCGCCCGACGAACTCCACGTCCGCCCGTGAAATCTCGGGGAACTGCTCTGGATCGACGCCACGGACGCTAAACAGCTGTGTCGTGACGGCGTGTTTGTCCTTCGTCCCCGCCCACGAGATTCGTTCGCGGCTGATCCCGAGTTCGTTCGAGAGCCGCGAGACGAAGTCGTTGGTGTCCCAGCCCCGGAGTGTCGCCCGGAAGACGACGTCCGGGTAGGCGTCCGGAGTCGCCGAAAGCGGCTGCGTCTCGAAATGCTCGATCTCGCGCACCTGGAAGTACTCGTCGCGCCCGCGAAGCACGCCGCCGATCCCCTCGCCCTCGCTGATGTACCACTCTATCCCGACTTCCCGTTCGGTCGGATGTGCCTGCCGCATCAGTATAGCGAGAGGTCCCCGGTCACTTCATCCACGACTCGCTCGTCGCCGGGCCCGACTGCGAGCGCCGTCACGGTCCCCGGATCCAGCTGCGTGTGCCCGGCATCCCGGATAATCGCGGTCGGGAGTCCCTTCCGTTCCGCAACATCAGCCAACTCAAATAGCGTCTGCTCGCCGTCCGCTTTCAGCACGACCTTCTTCTGTCCGCCGCCTTTCCACTCTCGGCGGTCCGGCCCCGCCGTATCTTCGTAGGCCGACAGTGAGGCGTGTGCCACCTGTGCGGCGAGTTTTCCCTTTCCCATTCCGATATCCGTCCGCGCGACGATAGCCTGTTTCATACGCCAACGTGCGTGCCCGCCCGCTTAACCGCTGTCGTTCGTCCGTCATTCAGGGTCGTTCAGTTCAACATCCGAGGTCGTTGGTCCGACATCCAAGGTCGCTCGTCCGGCATCCGAGGCCATTTGTCCGGCATCCGAGTCCCCCCTCGTCCCTGCTGGCGATGTAACAATGTTACGGAAAATTCGAGGGCGGTGTTCAGATAAGGATTGAAAAGTGAGGCGGTGCGTTTTCAAAGTGATTC
>NZ_JAKRVY010000014.1 GCF_023638055.1 Natranaeroarchaeum aerophilus
CGACTGGCTCAGATCATTCGCCTTCGCATGGAATCAGCTTATCTGAACACGACCCCCGATTCGACACGAAGCTATTTGACCACCACGGCCAATACGGTAACAACTGGTATGCCTCCGAAAGTACTGTTGCTCGGCTGGGGATATCCGCCGAACATTACGGGCGGTCTAGATACGGCGATTGCCGGGCTCTACGAGGAGCTGGCACCGCGGGACGACATCGAGGTTGAACTGGTATTGCCCGCGGAGTTTGCTCCCGAGGATCGGCCGGGAATCCACGGCGTCCCGACGGGAGACGGTGGGATCTTCACCCGGGTTGCCCGGCTCGCCAGCGCCTTCTCGAAGCGCGCTAGCGACGCGGACATCGTCCACACGAACGACTGGTTCGGCTACGAACCCGGTAGCAGGGCGAGCACAGCCCACGACGTGGAATGGATCACGACCTTCCACTCGCTGTCGGTCGACAGGAACGTGACTCCGCCCGAACGAGAGGTACGGATCGAACAGCGAATCGCCAACCGTGCCGACGAGCTGATCGCAGTCAGCGAGTTCACCCGTGGTCGGATCCAGGAGGAGTTCGACGCGGACGCCAGGGTCATCTACAATGGCTTCACGTCGGTGGAGCCGACCGGACGTGATCTCAAAGCCGAACTCGAAATCGACGGCAAAATGCTGTTTTTCGTCGGTCGCCATACCGACCAGAAGGGGCTGTCGTACCTCCTGTACGGGTTCTCGAAGCTTCAGCGCAAAGACGCAACGCTGGTCATCGGTGGGTCAGGGCACCTGACCGACCAGCTCAAGCGGTTCGCGGAGCTGCTCGGTATCGAGAATCGGGTACGGTTCGTCGGGTTTGTCCCACAGGAAGAACTCGGGGATTACTACGCCAGCGCGGATCTGTTCGTCTCCCCGTCGCTGTCTGAACCGTTCGGTATCACCATCGTTGAGTCGCTCTCGGTCGGCACGCGAGTCGTCGCAAGTCGAAGCGGAGCGACGGAGGTCCTCCCGGACGACTGCGTGATCGAGGTCGAACCGGACTCGGCGTCGATTGCCGATGGGATCGAGCGCGCGCTCTCGATGACAACACCGATAGAGTACGAGGAACGGACCTGGTCACAGGTCGCCGAAGAGCACGTTGCGCTGTACAAGGAGCTTGCCGCTCAATAGCCGGACGTTCACCGCAAAAACCGGATGTCGGTCACCGGTTCCGGATGGACGATCACGTAGCCATCACTGGTCGACTGCATCCCCACCACCGAGGATATGTCGACACCCGACCGATACGGGCTCTCGGCCCCACCCGACGCGGGTTCGTAGGAACTCTGTTGCCCCGAGCGTGGCTGGCTCTGGTAGGGCGTTTCGCGTTCCGGCTCCCGCTCGAAGTCCTCGGGCGGGAGATAGATGTGTTCGCCGCCGTCCGAACGAACGATCACCGCCGTATCTCTGTCTCCCGTGACGATGATCTCCGTTTGCCCGTCATCGATCTCCATCTCGAACGTGACCGGGGACATCTCTGCGCCGCCGGTGTCGGTAGCCGATCCCATACATCATAGTTACAGGTCCCGGCCTTAACAGTTCGCAGGGAGCGTGCAGCGACGGCCGTTTATATTTCAATACAATAACCAATACGCTATTGATAGCTCCTGTGCTTGTATCATCATATGGACCAGATTTCGTTCGGTACTGACGGCTGGCGTGCAACATTGGATACATTCACCGAAAACCGAGTCCGGATCGTCGCACAGGCGGCCGCCTCGTACTTCCGGGAGCAGGACGCCCAGCACGTCGGCGTCGGCTACGACGCGCGCGAAACGTCACCTGCGTTTGCCGAGGCAGTAACGGAGGTCCTCACGGGGAACGGTCTCGACGTCGTCCTTAGCGAGCGCGACGTGCCGACGCCGATACTGGCGTGGACCGTCGACGATCGGGATCTCGACGGAGGGATCGTCATCACCGCGAGCCACAACCCGCCGGAGTACAACGGGATCAAGTTCCTCGGATCCGATGGCGCTCCAGCCGACGAATCGGTCACCGAGCGGTTAGAGGAACTCCTCGCCGAACCCGATCTACTGCCCGAAGACGAGCGAGGGACCGTCAGCGAGGAGTCGCTTGTGCCGGAGTACCACGTACACGCCGAGGCGTACGCCGATACTGACCTCGAGGGGTTGTCGATCTGCTACGATGCGATGCACGGGAGCGGCCGTGACGTCACGGACGCATTGCTCGAATCTGCAGGCGCTAACGTCGAGCGACTGCGCTGTGATCTCGATCCGACGTTCGGTGGCGGATCACCCGAACCCTCGGCAAAGAAGCTAGAACGACTCGCCTCACAGGTTACGGCAGGCGAGGCCGACCTCGGCATCGCCAACGATGGCGACGCCGACCGGATCGCGGTCGTCACCCCCGATCGAGGCTACCTCGATCCAAACCTCCTGTACGCAGCGCTGTACGAGTACCTGCTCGAATCCGCGAGCGGACCTGCCGTTCGGACAGTCTCGACGACCTTCCTGATCGACAAAATTGCGACAGCACACGGCGAAGACACCGTCGAGGTGCCTGTCGGGTTCAAGTGGGTCGCCGATGGGATGCGTGAGTCGGGCGCGCTCTGTGGCGGTGAAGAGTCCGGCGGGTTCGGACTGACCGACCACCTGCTGAACAAGGACGGCGTCTTGCTCGCCCTGGTAATCGCCGGGGCACACGTCGAACGTCCTCTCGACGAGCGGGTTGATGACATCGTCGCCGAATACGGCTCGATTCATCAGGACCGGATCAGCGTCGACTGTCCCGACGACCGAAAGGTGGCAGTGCTTCGTGAGCTGGACGGCTCGCTTCCGGACTCGATCCGCGGCATCGACGTCGAGCGCGTCGACGAGACGGACGGATTCAAAATCTTCCTCGAAACCGGCGCGTGGCTACTGGTCCGGCCCTCCGGCACCGAACCGAAACTACGCGTGTACGCGGAAGCCGACAGCGACGAACAGGTGGCGAACTTGCTCGAAGCGGGTCGGGACATCATCGAGCCGCTGATCTAGTCGCGTCGCACCTTCTGATCTTTATTGTAGCCGAACAATTATGTATCGTTGACCCACTTCGTTTATCCAACATGCGAGACGGCCTCTGGATGTCGGAAGCGTTTGTCGATGAGCTGAGTCATACATTCGGCTCTCTCGATACCGTATTACTGCTAGAACAGCCTGCCGCATTCGGAGACATGTTCGGCACCACAGCCATGATCATTGTAGTTGGTATCGGTGTCCTGACAGTGGCCGGAAAAGTTGCTGTTGATACGTGGTCCAACACTACAGACGAGAGCTCGACAGGAGGGCAAACAGGCCGTGGAGAGCACAGACCGCAAACGAACGAGACGCCCGGGAACGATGCTCGCGTTGCGTTCGAAGAGCGGATCGGCGAAACGACCGTTGACCGCCTCGAACCGATCATTCCTGCAGCGGTTTCGCGGGTTCGGAGGCGGCTCCCACTCGATAATGGTGATGATATGAGAGAGGTCGACAGTATCGAGCAGGAGCTACGCGAAGGGATCGAAAACGCGATCGATGACCGTCGGTTCGATCCGTCGGTCGAATCGACATTCAGTGAGCAGTACGAGATCGTAAACCTGCCGGGACAGCATCGTGAGTGCACACTGTCACACACCCAACAAACGATATATATCAATGAGATAGAACGAACAGCCAGCGAGGTCGCTGAATCGACCGATCTCCGTGAGGCAGCCAGAACGCTCTCGGTGCTGTACGAACATTGCCGCGACATCGAAAGCTACGTGCGCCGACAGGAAGACCAGTTTGTTGAGCGCTACGAAACGATCGAGGAGGCACTTGACGACATCCACGCGCTGACAAACCGGCTTGAGCAGTCGCTGGGGAACAGGGTCGCCGAGTTCGTGGTAGAAGGACGTCATGATGCGATTGAAAGTACGGTCGAGATCGAACGGCAACTCGAAGCGGCGACAACAGCGTTACACCGGTGTGCGTTCAAGGACGCGTTACGACTGCTCGAGGATGCCCACCAGCAGAGCGATGAGCTACTCGTTACGGTTGACTTCCTTGGTGGGGTACTTGGGACAGTCGATCACGGCGAGGGTACCGTCGAAATCCCGGAGCAGGTGCCTGTCGAACTCATCGAAGAAATAACACCAATTATCGAACAGGAGTACGACATCTCAGTGACGATCGAACAGGAAAAAATCATCGTGGAGGATCCACACGCCAACCAGGACCGACAGGCAGGTTCGGCGAGTACGGGGGAGACTGCTTCAAGCAGGGGGTCCCAGAGCGGTGAGGAACACCGCTCAGAGGTCACACCAGAAGCGGCGGCTGACGAGATCCTGTTTATTCTCCGGGAGCTCGACGGGATCGCGAAAGAAAGTACCGTCCAGTATCAGACTGGCCAGCTCCCGGAGGGCATCGCAAGTGCGGACGTACTTGACGAACTCGCGCGTTTCTGTCGGCGGCAGACGGACGTTGTCACCGCGGTACAGTTACAGGAGAACGCGCCGCCCGGCTTTTTCGAAATCGAGTTTGCCGAACGGACAGATGCCCGTTCCGGACTCGAAACCATCCGAAGGCGATTTACCGAGCGACACGCGTCATGAAATCAATACGATCGGTATCACACGTAATCCTTTAGACAATTCCGCCGCATTGAACTGTATATACGTAGAATGAGCAACGTTTGTAAAATCTGCATGGAACGGTCCAATGAGTGGCAGGAGCGATCACTCATCGACCATCTCCGGGCAGCACACCGCGACGAGCCGGCCTCAGTAGAACAGGTCTATCCGGAGTTGAAAGAGGAAGTGTTCAGTGCGGTGGACAACGAGGAGCGCGATGGAGAGTCGGTCGACTCGGAAAGCCCGGATCCTATCACTGAGACGCCAAGCGACGCCCTGATGGACGATACCTACGGAAAAAAATGGTATCTTATCGGGGTTGGGGGTGCCGGAAACAATATTCTCGACGCGATTTTGCTCCGCCAGGAGACGTTAGAAGAAAACAACGAACGTCGTGCTCGTATCTGGAACGGTGGGCTAGCCGGGTACGGCCCACTGAACACAAACATCAGCGAACTCGAACAGACCTACTACGCACAGGAGGAGAAAAACTACTCCCGAAACGACCTGTTACCGAACTGTATCATCGGGTGGGGGAAACACGATTACGCCGGGGCAGGTTACCGCTGGGACATCGGCAAGGAGCTTATCGAGGCCGACTTCGCGGATGATGGCGATCCGTTTCAGGAGCGCTGGGATATGAAAAAATCCGACATTCAGGACTCGCAGGCGCTGATGTTTGTCCACAGCGTGACAAAAGGTACCGGCTGTGGGTCGACGCCGACTCTTGCAGAGAAGATCCGGGATCGAGTCCTGGAGGACGATTTCGTCGTTCCCAAACCGCTGTTTAGCAGCATCGTAATCCCCTCTGAAGGCTCCGAGTACTCGGAGTTCGGCGGACGGGCAAAGGTCAACGGGATCGTCGGGCTGGCTCGCGCATCACGGGCGGTGGATGCAATCATTCCGTTCGACAACAACCGGCTTGCCGATGTACAGGCCGACATTCGCCCACGGATCGACCGACTCGGCGAGTATAATCCACCCCAGTACGAGGAGATCAACAAGCCACTCGTAGCGTTTCTCGAAGCGTTCACTATGTCGTCAGTACCGCAGTTCCTCGATCGGGACGCAACCATGTCGATCATGGGTGACGTGTTCGATCCGGCCGACAGCTTCCGGCCGGTACAGGACAAATATCAGCACGACCCCGATAGGGAGTTCACGCCGGCGGTCGTACTCGCTCCGGTCCTTGGCCGCTCGCGTGCGAACTCTTTTGACCGATCAAAACTGGAGATCCTGGTCCGGAACGCCCTGTTCCAGAACAAGCTTGCCGAGTTCGATCCGACGACGGCGTGGGGCGGCACCTTCCTCATTTACGGCCCGGAAGAGAAGATGGAGGACGTCTCCGAACTCGCTTCCGATGGAACGCTGTCGAGTATTCTTGCCGACGAGCAGTTCCTCGATGCAGGGCGCAAGGACGGGATCGAATCGATCGATATCCACCTCAAGCAACTCGTCACACCGTATCTTGACGATGTCTATCTCTGGGGTACCCTGTGGAACCCCGAAATGCCGTCGCTTGATGGGATGTACGAACACGCCAGAACCCTCAAACAGGAGGGGAACACCGAGCAGGCCGAAAACGTTCGTGAGGTCTGGAGCGATGTCGAGGCCCTGTTCTCCTGTCTCGGCCGGGAGAATATGGCGTAGTTTGCATCTATCAGCTACCCTCCCCAAAGAGGTGTTAGCTTGTCGTAGAGTCTCATTCTGCCGACACTGCTGTTTCGGACCTACTTTAGCAGCATTCACCGTGAAACATCGTCAGTGGCATGTGGATTCCAAAATCTCAGCTGTGGGGAAACTCAGACTGAGCGATGTCTTTTTAATCTGTCAGGGTATACCACTGATCAACCGATGGGTCGAAAAAGTGGAATAAAATACTGGTTGAAAGCGGTTATAGCGGGGATGATCGTAACAAAAATTGCGTACTTTATTCCGGTGGTGCATGTCGTCGCGCCATTGGCTGGTGGCTCTGTCACTGCGTATATACTTGACAACGGCGCTATAGATGGTCTGAAAGGAGGGTTCCTGAAAGGTATCTTTATGTCAATCCCAGCAATAATTTTGGGCCTTTTCTTTATAGATGTGCTAGCAGGAATACCAATAATTGGTGACCTGTTAGCGAGTAGCCTTCTTCTCGTTGTTGTTATTATTGTACTTCACTCGGTGACTCTCGGGATGATCTCCGGCTTCATCACTGGCGCAATTGCGACGACTGCGACCAAAGCAGATCCCGTAGAAACAACAGCAAAAACCACGGCAGCAGCGGCTAACACCGTCGATGGTGCAAAACAGACGTACTCCGAGAAACGAGAGGAAGCCGGGAATACGTATACGGAAAACCGGGATACTGACGCAGGAGCCAGCAGTTCCGACGACAACAAAAAAGCATCGACAGCAGACAAGAGCGGGAGCAGTTCGTCCGGAGTCACTGCTGCGGGGACAAATGAGCGATCGGAGCAACAATCCAACCAGAATCAAGAAAGACAGTCACAGTCGCCCAGTTGTAATCGCTGTGGCGCCAACGTTGAGCAGGGTACGAGTTTCTGTCCCAACTGTGGTGTCGAATCACCACTTTCATCCGCGGCGTCCGCTGATGCGAACGACGGCGTCGTCAAGAAGCAATGTATAGACTGCGACAAACTGATTGAGGAGACGGCTGGCTTCTGTCCCAAGTGTGGAGCCGAGGATCCGTTCACGCCGAGATCCACTCCAGAGTCGAACGGCAGGAGACGTGATCAGGCTACCAGAGGAGTCAATACAACCACGGAGTCACCCACCGGGGTCGAACAGCCTGTGCATCCCATCACCTCTGTTGCCGATTCGGTCCTCGACACCCATGGCCCCCGATCCGCCGCCGCGGACGAACTCTGTCAAGTACTTGCCGACGAGAATCCCGACGAGCACCGGCTCAAAGACGCCCTCGTCGACGCTGTCGAGGCCATCGAAACGGCCGCAGCAGTTACCGACACCATCGGTCGGATTAGCAATCCGACCGACCGCGGACAGATCGAGTCCGCGCGCAGCTCGATCCACAACGAATCCGGCAAGCTTCCCAGCGCACTGGAACCGGTGCTCGATGGCACTCTGACAGTACATGACGATCTCGACGAGTGTGAGACCGAGTACGGACGGCTCGAAGACGCCGCCGTCGAGCTCTGTGAGACTGTCGAACGTGAGCAGGATACACGAGTGCCCGGCGGCGACATCACTAGCCGCACCGGGCAGGCATCTGAAGCGATCGAATCGATGGAAGAGACGACCTCGCAGAGTTCGGAACCGGCGCTTTCATCAGTCGTCGACGATGTAGAACGCTCGGCACGACCGACAACTGACCGAACCAGAACACTTCTCGAAACGCTTCGCGAGAGCGACGACAACGGCGAGATAGCGTCTGTGCTACGGTCGGCAGTCGAAGATCTCGACGAGTACGCCGAGCTGCACGCCCCACTCGCGGATATCGGCCACCGTGACGTGCGACGACGGCTCACGTCGCTCGACGACGAACTGCAGCGGGAGGAGGGTGCGATCTACCGGCACCTCGCGGATCGGATCCGCGAACTCGACACTATGGTAGAACGCGACGATATCGATAGCGTCCAGCTCTATGCGATCTATCAGGAGTGTACGTTCTACGATCGAACGCTGTTGCCACGCCTGTCGCGGTCGGATTCCGGTAGCGGTTCGACAGATGTGAGCCGGCAGCTCCGAAACGTCGAGGACAGGCGAACGGCGATCGAAAATGATTACGTTACCGTTCGGGCGGATCATAACCACACGATTCCTAACCACTTCCTGTCACTTGTGAGCTCCCTGTGCGATCGGGCACGGGACCTCGACGATAACCAGTCCGAGCGTGCGGCGGGGATCCTGATGGCCGCGGACGAACTACTTGACGGCGTCGAACAGCTGTACGAACGAAACGAGTACAGCGTCATGCTTCGACGGCTCCGCGGCTAGGCGATACTACCGATCTTCGTCCTTTCGTGCAGTTCGTCCGCAAAACTGTCAGCGAACCCAGTATCTTTATTAGGCGATAATCAAGTAGTACGTATCGTCAAGCAATGTATCGCTCGATAGTAACTATCCAGAGTGAAACAAGTATTCGGTCGGTGTACAAATGACGTACCTTTTTGTTGGGGCAGGACAGGCAGGAGGTGCGATCGTCGACGCTATCTTCGAGTACACGGACGATTCAATGTTGGGGCTGTTCGAGTCGACTGATATCTCGACGTTGGGTCGACCGCTGGTGTTCAACTCGACAATGCGAGATCTGCAGAACCTGTCAAACGTGCCTGCAGAAGACCAGTACGGCGTAGCTGAGCAACATGGGTTGATTCAGGGGACTGAGCCGGGGTTCGAGGAGATGGTGACGGGAGGATTTGGCCGGAATCCGGCGGACGCGGACGAAGTGATGGACGAGCACACCGCGGAACTGCAGTCGATTCTCGACGAGCGGTTCGGCAGTGGCGGCTTCGATCTGGACATCGAGGAGAATGAAGACTCCGAAGCGTCAAATCCCGATCCCAGAAGCTCCGATGCCATTCAGTTCGCTTTCCTGTTTCTCGGCCTGGGCGGCGGTACTGGCTGTGGGATCGGTCCCCATCTCGCGCGCGAAATAAAACAGTTCACCGACGGTGACACCAAAATCGTCGCAGTCGCCGTCCTGCCGAACACCCGATCCACCGAGGAAAGCGATGAGGAGAACGGAACGAACGCGGGTCGTCAGGCGTGGAACGCGCGGTACGGCCTGAACAGACTCGAAGAGGAAGTCGATGGTATCGTGCTCGTCGATAATCAGCGGATTTCCTATCTCGACTCGGCAGGTGGTGAGTTCGGGGAGTACAACGAGTACGTCGCTGCGGCGGTCCACGATCTCGTCGCCGGGCCGATGCTAAGCAGCGTCGACGCGAGCGATGTCGACGGAGTAGACACGCCGGATATCGACGTTCGGGATATCATGACCTCGCTGTCGTTCGGCGTCGGTAGTGGGGAGTCAACACCTGGGTATGGAGCGATTGGACGTTCCGTAACGATGACAAAGTCGTTAACCGGTTATCTACTTCCGTTCGTCGGAAACCGCGATATCGATAGTGCTGCCCTCTCCCGACTCTCGGCATCGAAGCAGACACTTGCGAGAGCGGATGTCGGGGACGCACAGAAAGCGATATCGTTGATCCGAGCGCCTGGCGCGAACCTCAGCGCCGGGCCGAATAGTGTCGAGACTGGAACGGTCAAGGAGTACCTCGAACGTAGCTGTCAGCTCAACGAGGTGAATCTGGGCGTCGCACTGAGTGATCGGAACCTCGCCTCCGTAACGACACTGCTGACCTATCGCCGGGAGGACCTTGACCGGCTCGACGAGATAGAACAGGCGGCCGAGGCCTACGAGGAGGAGACGGAGGAGCTGCTTACATGAGAAGGTGGTGGCCACGGTCGATCGTCGCAGGCGCAGTATTGCTATGTGCCAGTATTGCTATCGCAAGCGCTAACAGCGACGTGTCACCGATCGAGACGGCGATCGAAGCGACGAACGTGACGATCGCGGCGCGGGCGCTTGCGGACCAGATCGTCATCATAGCCGTTGGCGGGTTGCTTCTTGGCGCTGGTGTCGGCGTCGTGGCCGCTGCCGGTCTCACGTACTGGTACAAAAACAGACAGATACAGGGGCGATTACAATGACTCGATACCGGCGCGTTCTCGGGCTTGTTATTCTACTGGCGGTCGGAGCGGTGGCGACTGGCGGCGTGGCCGTTGCCGAGGAGTCCGACAACAACGGAGCGGAGTCGATCGACCTCGAAGAGATCGGTCTCGACAGCATTGAAACCCTGATCGAGAACGACGAGGAACTCGAAGCACACGTGCGAGAGTATGCGACCGCAAGGGCGGAGTTTTACGATGAAGTCGATGAACTGAACGAGACGACTGACCGGATCGATGACGGTGGCGGCGATCTGGATGAGGCAGGCACGACGCTGGAACGGCTCGAAGACCGACACGAGAACATGACTACACAGGAAACGGAGATCATCGAGTATCTAACCGAGACGACACACGGAGGGAACGGTACCGGGACCTTCGGGGCAGTAGCAACGATCAACGACGAACGAACCGACCGGTCCGAGATGCTGTCCGAGTCAACGGATGCGTACGTAGCAGCCGTCGAAGGAAGCGGCGATGAACCGCGGTCGACGGTTCGACTGACACTGTTCGGGTCCCTGCTGGGCGGACTCGTCGTCGGCCTCGTCGCAGGCGCTGCGGTCCCGATCGTCGCCGCGAAACGAGTATCCGAGAAAATGAAACTTAGCCGGAACGTAAACTACGACCGGAAAGTCGCGCTCCTCCCGATTCTGCTCGGTGTGGCGGTTGCGATTGCAGGTGCCGTCGTTCTCGTCGTCCTCGTTGGCGGCGCGGAGCTTCTGGAGGTGGTACGATGAACCCGAACGTCAAAACTGCGCTCGGTATCGGTTTGCTCGTCGTGCTCGCGGCAGTGGCCGGAGCAGGCGTGTTCGTCTGGCGCGGCTCCCAGGCAGCAACCTGGTTCGTCATCATCGGGATCCCGGCGACGGTCGTCACGGCGATCACGCTGTACGTTCGGGGCGTCGTCGCACGGAGCGGGACGAGCGAGCAGCAGTTCGTGGAGACGCGCGCACGCTCGACGGCCGAAGAGTTTCAGGAAGCCGTTCGGCAGGTCAACGATCTTCAGGACGCCTATCCGAAGTGGACGCCGGGCATCGACGCGCGCCTGCAGTCGATCGAGGGTGACTTTCGGGGGCAGTCAGTCACGTTTGATCTCGAAACCGGCGCGTTCGATCTCGGTAGCGGCGTCAAAAACTCGGAGCTACAGGAGTTCGAGCGGCTCTCGAACGAGATTGACGACATCGAGGCGACGATCAAGTCGGCGTTCCGCGAGTTCGCTGAGGAGGAACTGACGACGATCGAGGACGCGCTCAAACGGCTCGAAGACGTCGGAGTCATTCAGATCGACCGACTGTACTCCCTCGAGGAGGACGAGTCGGTACCGGAGTATCAGGACACGCTCGAGCTTGCCAGAACCGAAGCGACCGAGACGGTCGAGACGGCGATCGAAACTGTCCGCGAGATGGGTCGTGGCGACGAACGTCCCAACAGCGTCGACACGGTCGACAGGGATTTGGAAGACGCTGCCGCGGCGCTCGAAGACGACGAGTTCGGTCGGGCGGTCGAATCGGTTCTGGATGCGCGGGATCGGCTTCGAGACGAGTTCTCCGGGTCCTTCGAGGAAGAGCGGGACGCTGTGCTGGATCTGGTTGATGCCGTGCGACGGGCCAATATCGACGGGCACGTCGATGCGGAGTACGTTGACGAGGTCGACCGCGTCGAGTCGGCGATCGAGGGGCTCGATTCCGCGCTCGATCTCGCGGAGTTGAGCAGGCCGCGGTCGGAGTTACGGCGGACCTGCGTTGACATTGTTGCATCGATGGAGCGGGATCTCGAACGGGACGTACGGACGCTCAGGGACGCGGAGCTTCCCTCCGGCTATTACACTGAGCCAGCAGTCGTAGACGAGCGGTTCGTGGACAAACTCGACGATATCGACGATCTCGACCGGTTCTCTGAGGAATGGGTCGACGCCGCGACGCGGCTGCGGGACGCTCTGGATACGGCGAGTACGAAAGCTGCGGTCGTCGATGCATACGACGACGTCGTCGGAACGATCGAGGACAAACTCGACCAGCACGGTGAAGTAACGGGTGACGATCTCCCGATGCGACACGCCGATCAGTTCCTCGGGCTCTACTTCCGCCGGAACAGCGACGTCGAGTTCGATCCGGACGTCCCCGTTCTCAAACGCGGCGATGTGGAGACGTACGAGCTAGGTGTCGATATCGCGTACGAACGGGGCGGCGAAACGCGGAGGGCGACGATCGAAGTGACGGGCGGCGGCTACAGCAAGACGGCCACGGTCGAAACGCGTGTCGCCGGATCGACGACGTTCGAGGAGGTTCCGGCGGGGACACACACCATCTCGGCAGAGCCGGGAGACGGGGCGTTCGCCGTCGTCAAGCGAGAGGTTGCTGTTGACCGGGATACGAGCATCGAGATCGAGTTTACGGAGCAGAGCCTTCGAGATCAGGTCTGTTCGGACGTCGACGCAGATATGGAGGAACTCGTTCCGGAGATGGAGTCGCGTCTGGAATCGATCTTCAGGGAAGAGGGCTACGTCTCGACGGAGATGGGGCTTCCGGTCCGTGACTCCCACGCACCGTGTTTGCTTGCGGTCTGGGGGGAGCACTCGGGATACGATCTCTGTCGGGATGGTGATGAGATCGTCGTATACGATCGGGGTGAGCTCGAACGGGAGCTAACCAACGTTCTGAGATACAACGTCGAGCCGGGCGACCAGCTTCGGTTCGACGAGCTCGAACAGAACTTCCTTTCAGCGCCGGTACCGACGACAGTGGTTCGAGATGTAGTTGTAGAGATCGACAGTGAGTACGACGTAACGACGACGAAAACGGCAATCGAGGTCAACTAACATGGCACAAAGTGACACGTTTACGAGATGGAGCGTCATCGCATCCGGCGAGGGGGGCGGTCGGATTGCATCACAGTTTTTCGACCGAACGGAGAACCCCGGTATCGACGATCGGATCCTCGTGATGAACACGAACCGGGCCGACCTCCGGAACACGATCGATCGGCTGAGCGATCAGATTCAGTCGGAGCAGAACGAAAACGAGATGATGGAATCGCACGCGTTGGAGTTTGGCTCTCAGCAGGGGGCCGGGAACTTCTTCCCTAACGGGGAGGCCTGCGCACGCGAGGACCTCGACCGTATCGTCAACCGGATCAAAGATCTCAGCACGGCGGACGCGTTCATGCACGTCGCTACGCTGGGTGGTGGGACCGGA
Organism: Natranaeroarchaeum aerophilus; assembly: GCF_023638055.1. NCBI lineage: Archaea > Methanobacteriati > Methanobacteriota > Halobacteria > Halobacteriales > Natronoarchaeaceae > Natranaeroarchaeum > Natranaeroarchaeum aerophilus. Next base: position 13,519 of record NZ_JAKRVY010000014.1, read on the forward strand.
AACGGCTCGATTCCGTATGCGATCGACCAGTTCAAGCGTGGCCTCGACGATCTCGACGACGAGGGGGCTGCAGAGGAGTGGATGGATAGCGTCATCCACACCGCCTTCGGTGTATGGCCCTACTACTACGAGAACCCCCAGCGACATTTCAACGCGGTCTGTGGTCTCTCACGACTACTCCGCACCGAGGACGATCAACAGAACGCCGATATGGTATTGCTGGCGGCCAACTCCCACCTCGACCAGGAAGAAAACGGCGGGAGCCGTCACTACGACTCGATCAACGATGCGATCATCACGGCGATCGATCTGATGATCGGTGCGGGTCGCGAGACACGCAGTGTTATCGACGTGAAAGATTACGTGACCATCCCCTCACAGATGGACGCGTACCACTTCACGCCCGCAGTCGCGACGGAGCTCAACGGCGACGTTTACGAGCTGGAGTATATGCTCGACCAGGCGGCCGAGAACACCTATGTGCCGATGGACATCGGAACCACCTCGGCGGCGTATGCGATCGTCCGGGCCCCAGAGGCGATGATCGAGGAAGACGTCATCAGCGAGCCCGATGTCTACGGCGCGTTCCGGGACTGGACCGGGAAACACGGCATTAACGTCGCAGGGCAGGCGAGCCTGACGCCAAAGCGCGGACGCGGCAGCGATGTCGACGTTCTCCTGTTACTGGGTGGGTTCGATCTAAATCCCCTGCTTGACCACTCATGGGACGAGTTCGAGATGCTTGGAGATAGCCTCGCTGGCCAGAGCCGCGGCGACAGCGCGGACCTCAGCAAAGCCGAGCTCGGCCGTCTTGTCGAGAATCTCGAAGCGTACGTCGAACAAAACGCAGGATGAAACTATGGCAGTACACAGATCCACAGATAACGTAAAACGACTGACCATTGCCGTTGCAATCGTTGCAGCCGTCCTCAGTGGCGCGCTTGTTTCCAGTGTGGTCGCAACTGAAGACGGGATCGATCGTAACGGACATGATCTAGAAATCGATCTCTCGGATGTCGAGGATCCCGACGAAGTGACGGTTAACGTAACGGATCCCGACGTGGAGCTACAGTACACCGAGAGCGTCGAGGAGGCCGATGACGTCGTCTCAATTGACGTGTCCGATCCCGATTCCGGGACGATTGGCGACGCGGATCTGACAGCCGCAACAGTGAACGTCACCGCCGAAGCCGAGGAGGGTACGGAGACTGTCGAGGAGGACGCGACCGTCGACCTCAGCTACGCGACGTTCGATGAGGATGTTCCAGTATGGATCGATGACGATCAGGTCCGTGTCCCGCTTGACGGCGACGGTACTGCTGGCTTCGATGGGAACGCCACGGTCGGCGTCGCGCCGGCGGATGAAGACGTCGAGTTCGAGGAGATCAACGCGACTGTCCGGGACGATGGGACCCAGCTCTCCGTCGAGCACGCCGCACTCGTCGAAGCAGTCTCCGGAGCCGAATCGATCGAGCTCGACGTTCGATCGGACGGCGCGTCGATCGCCGCTGGGACGGTTACCCACGCTCCCGAACTCCGCTCGGTAAACGATGAACTCGTCGTCTGGCAGCCGCTTATAGAGGACGACGGTGAGTACACAGTTACCGAAAACGGCGAAGACGTCGAAGATGTCTCGTCGGAGCATGGAACGATTGCACTCAATTCACAGACGGTCGACGACGAGTTCGAGGTCGAGATTACGGAAGAAGAGGGCCTCGAGTTCTCGATCAGTGGCAGTGAGGCGGACCTGTCACCGCTTGCAGTCAACGCGACGCTTTCGGACGACGGCGTGATGTTCGATCAGGGCCTCGCCGAACTCGATGTAAGTGCCGCTATCGCGGAGGGCGAGGAGACGAGACCCGTTACCGTGGGCGACGAAATCAACGAGGAGCGTGTGCTCGGTCTCGAGGACGCCGAGATCACGGCTGACGACGAGTTGCTGTTGTCGACGGATGCGGGTGTGCTCGCGGTATCGCTCGACCAGGAACAGACTGAGGAGTCAACTGAGTGGGGGAGCCACCTCCTGATGGGAGGACTTATTTTAGTGCCACTACTGTTCGGCGGGGTTCTCAGCGTGGCGGTGAGCCGGATCGCCCCGTCGCCGGATCTCTGGGACCTCATTCTGACTGGACTCCTGGCGCTTGGACTACTCACAATCGTCCAGAGTATCGCACTCATCCTGACCGAAAACACCCTGCCACTGGAGCAGATACATGCGGTTGCGGCTTCCGGGGCTATCCTCGGTGTGATCGCTTCGATGGGAGGCTATCGATTGCTCGGCTCGGCTGGGGGAAGCGGCAGTACCGCCTTCACGGTGGACGTCAAAGTCACCGATGGCGAACGGAAGCTACAGGGCCGGACGGCGGTCGCATACGAGGAGGTGGGAGGTGACCGTAGCGGCAATCAGACGGTTCGAAACGGAACCGGGCAGGTGAAACTTCCCGACCGGGGGAAGTGGGATCTCACAGCCGCAAGCAAGACGAGTAGTGGGGTTCACCGCTCGGACTCCGTGACGGTGAACAAACGAAGTTCGGATGTCTCGTTCGTTATCACGCTTCCCACTCAGGTGACGGTGGTCGACAAGACCAGCGGGGAGCCGATAGCCGATGCAGTGGTACAGCGTGAGGACGGCTCAACGACGACTACCGGACGCGACGGTACGGTGACCCTCGACGCGCCTGATGATGGCGCTAGCGAGCGCGTCGAAATCGATCACAAGAAGTACCGGACAGCCGAACAGACAGTGAAGTTCGGCAACCGTAGCGACCGGACTGTAGAGCTCGAACCGCGAACCGGACGCGTCCAGATCGTCTCACAGATAGACGGCGTCCCGACCGAGGGAATAGAACTACATGTGACGCCGGTACGGGGAGAGCAGTACCTCCGCGAGAGAACGGAAGAGGTTCAGACGACGACCGGACGCGACGGCGTGGCCACGTTGGATGATCTCCTTATCGGGGAGTATCGGGTTCGGGTCCCGACCCCTAACGGCTCCTCCGACCGCTTCGAGGGGAGCGAAAAACGAGTGACTGTTCGGGACGGCCAGACCACGAAAGTCGAGGTGAACACCCGATTCACATGGACGCTCTCGACCGATCAGCGGAGCCGGATCGATCGAATCAGACGCGACGTCGATGCCCTCTCCGATGACTCCCGCCGAGATACGACGATTCCACAGTACTATGGCTCCATCGTCGAGTCGATGCTGGATGCCGTTGAGACACTCCCGTCTTCCGGCCATCAGTTCGTCGCTACGAGCGTGGATCCCGACACCGTCGCAGATGCGACGCTCGATGCCGCCGACCGAACTGTCGAGGCGATCAATGATGCAATGACGACGAAACGGAACGTCGATCTCTTCGCCGCGTGTACCGATATGCCGAACCGCGAGATCACCTGGAGTGGAGAGTTCGAGATTGCCGAACTACTCGACAGGCTCGATTCGGAGCCAGCAGCGCAACGAAATGAGGTCAAGGAGCGCTACGAAAGCGTTGCCGACCTGATCGAGAGTAGACGCGGTGGGGTTTCCGAGATCGGCCCGGCCAAGGAGATGCACCAGCGTGCCTGGGAGATGGTCAGAGAGACCAACCGGGGTGATGAGGCGATCGTGACGGCGTACACCGCCCTGCTCATGCTCGACGCAATCGAAGAACTGTTTGAGCACGATGCCCTTCATGAACGACTTTCACGGACGGTGTTCTAACACTGATGAACCAACAGACCACTGCGAAACCGGAACCGACTGTCAGGACGGCAGTGCTCGTCGCAGCGCTCGTCGTTATGACTCTCGTAACGATACCGATGCTCGCGACCAGTGCGATCGCAGATGAGCACGACGATCCCGAGACAGCAGACGACTACTTCGAGACGTTCCGTGCGATGGAAGGAACCGAAGCCTACGAGGAGTACGACGAGTTAGAGACCGTCCGAACGTTTGCCACCTCCCAGACGCAGGAGATCGGGAGCCTCGACACCGAACAGGAGGCCGAACTCGCCGCGTTACTTGAAACGATGATCGCGTTCGAGCAGGCATACGATCACGCGGAGGACGGCAACTACGAGGCGAGCCTTGAAGCCGCTGAAGAGACGGACGATGCGATCGAGGAGCTCGAATCGCACGACCAGACCCAGGCGACGCTTGCGGACCTGGCGCTGACCCGATTCTACGAGCAGCTCGGCAATGGGCTGCGCGAGGACGCCGAGGCGGCCGACCGGACGCCGGACCGGATCGATCTGCTCACGATGACTGCGACCGCCTACGAGCGGGCAAACCTCCCGGACGAAGCCGCGGAGTTCAACCTGCAGGTCGAACAGCAAACAGCCGAGTACGAGGGTGCCCTCGAACGAATGGACAGGGCCGAGAACGACTCGGAGACGTTCTTCGATCACTGTGGTGAGTGTATGAGTATGGGGACAGCCCTCACCGCGAACGCCAACGTACTCGGTCTGTTCGAGCAGTACCAAACCGCGCAAACGGTTAACGCTGACCTCGACGACGCCGAGGCGGCGGCCGCCGCACACGGACTCGACGATCGCGAGGGAGAAATCGCAGCTATCAACCAGGACGTTAGCAGTGCCCAGATCGCACTCGCGCTTTCCTCTGTTGGCGTGCTGGTCGGCTACGGTGTCGTCATCGGACTTGTCGGCGCGCTACTGTTCGGGCGAGTGTTCGCCTGGCAGCGGACCTACGACAGATCACAGGTTGGCTCCGTCGTAACGGTAGGTGATACTGATGTATAGACGGTTGATCGTCGTGCTTGCGCTCGTGCTCGCTCTGGGGATGACCGCAGTGCCCGCCGTGCAGGCAGCCGAAATCACCGACGTGCAGGCCGATGATACGGTCGTCGATCCGAGCGACGATCCCGAGTTCGTGGACCTCTCTGTACAGAACGACGGCGAGAATTCGACGGCAGCCGATGTTACGATTTCCGATAGTCCCTCCGGGGTCACCGTCACCCATCCCGGCTCCGAGACGCTCGATCCGGGATCGAACACCGTCACTCTCGAGGTGACTGCGGAGAACGACGCGGACGACGGAACTGTCTCGGGTGATGTTAACGGCGAGCAGTTCGACTTCGAGGTTACCGTCGAGAACCCGCCGCTGGCGGGCTTCGAGGACGAGCCGCTGGATCTCGGTGACGTGCTCGTCGGGGAGACGACCGCTGACGAGCTCGTCGTCGAGGAGGTCGGCGGCGAGGAGGGGCTCGATGGCGTTGAAGCGACGGTAACAAGCGGCGACGCGAACGCCGACCTCGAGTTCGACGACATGGAAGGTGGTGGCTTCGGCAGTGACGGCGTTCAGACCGGTCCTGGCGGTGAGGATACCGCAGGCTGGGAGATCGATGTCAATGACGACGCTTCACAACACGCGGATCTCTCGTGGACCGTCGAGCTCCACGACACGAACCATCCTGATGCGACCCGGACCGTGGACATCGAGGCCAGAGTTATCTATCCGCCGGAGTTTGGCGAGAGCCTCTTTATCGATGACGAGTTCAACTTCGACGAGCCGCGTGACGAAGTAAGCGTGATCACCGGCACCAACGAGTTCGAGATCAGTAATTCCGGGGACCTGGCGCTCCCGCTCGACGATATCGATGTGGCCGCCGATGGGATCGAGATGCAGGCCGAGGAGTTCCCGGAGGAGATCGAAGGTCAGGAGTCCGTTGTCGTCGAGATCGGTGTCGCTGCAGACACCGATCTAGAAGAAGGCGAATACGAGTTCCTCGTCTCGCCGGACGCCGGTGACTTCGACATCGACGAGACGGAGTACGAGGGGACAATTCAGGATTCCTTCTTCAGCCACACTGTCGAGGACGTGGAGTACGAGGACGAGATTGAGATTATCCACGAGACACACCTCGCAGTCGATGGAACTGTTTCGATCGGCGATGTCCCAATCGGTGAGAGCGACAGCGCAACGGCGACCGCAACCGAAGAGCTCGGGTACAACGACATCGAGAATGTCGAAGTGCAGCTTGAATCAGGCCCCGAAAGCTGGCTCGATCTTGATGCCGCGCCAACCAGGGTCAACGCCGGTAGCTCCTCGTCGCTGGCATTCGATCTCGACTTCGACACCGGTGCTGAACTCGGCAACGATTATACATGGGAGTACACTGTCGAAGGCGATGACGTCGAGACACAGACGGTGACGGTCTTCGCGTCACCTGTCCCGCTGGATCTTGACCCGATCCGTAACGACCTCTCAAGCTACGACAATCCGGTTGCAACGGAAACCGTCGCGATCGTAGACGAGATGGACGAGCAGATGCAGGCTGGTGACACTGATGGCGACGACATCTCGACGGTGCTTACCTTCGGTGAGTCAACGACGCTGTACCTCGAAGCAGTCGGAGAGGCGAGCGACCTCACTGACGCAGGCGAACACGACGAGGCCCAGTCCGAGATCGTCGCGGCAGCGGCGGCGTACAACACGATGTCCCTGTACAGCGAGTCCATCGAGGATCCCGGACTGCGCGCAGATAGCGAAACAGTTCTCGATATCGCAGACGACGATCTCACGGCTGTTATCGACGCTCAGGAGTCCCACTACGAGAGCCAACTGGAATCCGGCGAACTATCACTGATCGAAGAAGCGACTGTCCAGCGACAGCTCTCGCGGATCGCACTTCTACAGGGCAACGACGAGCGGGCTGCGGAACTCGAAGCGGACGCCGAGGAGGCGTTTGAGGCATACTCCACGGCAGTCGCCGACGGAGAAAGTGCCGCACAGGAGGGAGACGAGATCTGGGCGACAATGGAAGACGAGCAGTTCGTCTCGGTCGCTGGACAGCAGTTCATGCTGAACCCGGCCGGGTACGACACGTTTACCGACAACGCTGCCGAAATCGACGCCACCTACGACGAGGCCACAGCATCGTTCGAGGCTGCTGGCGAGAGTTCCCGTGCCGAAGCGGTGGGAGCTGAATACGAAAGTCGATCCGACGCACTCGAAACGGCAGAGCTCTCCCTGTTCGTCGCAACGGGTCTCTACGCCACGCTAATGATCGGTATCATCGGTAGCACCGCCCGCCGAATGTACCGGTACACCCAGGACGCCCGCGCCGCAGTCAGCGGTGACTTCCTGATGAACTGATCGGTCGGCCAACTATTTTTCGGAGGAAACACCTTGCGGGACTGCCGCCTATTCGTCGAACGACGTCGAGAGCGACGACGGAAGCTCCGGGACTGCGGACGTGGTGGTCGGCTCGTCAACCTGCTCGATCGACCACGCATCGAGATGCTCGGATTGCCACTCGCTTTCCTCGTCGATGGCCGGTCCGGAGGCACGTACGGTGAACTCGTGCTCGACACCATCAACCGCGTAGCTAACGGTCGCCTCGAACGACGGCACCCTCGCATCGGCGTCCAGATCTACGAAGTGCTCGATCCAGTCGCCGGGTGCGAGACGGTCGCGACGTGCCTCCGAATAGAACAGCTCGTTGATCGATGAGCCCTCGGCGGCGACCGAAAGATCCGATACCGCCCGATCCCCCTCGTTCTCGAAGACGAGTACGGCCGATCCGTACTCGCCCGCAGCTTTGGTCTCCTCGCCGATCGAACTGGCCAGCTGGCTCTTTGCCCCGCCGTCGTCGTCGGCTTCATGTTCGGCGACCGCAGCGAGTGCCTCGATACTCTCCGTCCCATCATGTTCGTTCCGAACCGTAAGTGAGAGCACGAGTGTATCACGGTCGGGGAGACCCGTAACCGGTCCTCGGGTGAGGACCGCCGACTCGCCAGCGCCAAGACGGCGGTCGATCGACTCCCGGAACCCGCATGCATCGATTTCGACGCCGAGTAGCTCACAGTCCCAGTCATTCCCGTTTTCGATCTCGGCTGTGAGCGTCCCGTCACCGGGATTGATCGCCGCAACGACGCCGAGTCCCCCTTCGTCGATGTCGATCCGACGGCTCGGAAGGGACTCAACGACCGAACCGTCAGCCTCGATTTCGATGGCTGGCAGGTGGATCTGGTCGCCGGAGACGCTGCTAACTGCTCTGCTGACTGTCTCCGACCCGCCGGAGTCGACTCCAATATCTACCCGGTCATCGCCACCGACGACCGTCACTTCGACAGGACTGCCGTCGTTCTTGACGGTGATGTGGTCACGAACAACACGGCCGACGACGGGTGATGGCGCCTCAACGTCCCGTGTGACCGATATCGATGGCTGGTCGCTCGCCGTACCTCCGGTGGAACCGTCGTCCCCAGTGGACCGATCAGTATCAGTCCGACTCGGCGACCCCACCTCGCTGCTGCTTTCATTCTCATTCGGCCGATCGCCGCGATCACGTGACGTCGTCTCGCGTGTCTCGTTGTGATGACCTGTTCGGTCGGTCCGGTTCGTTTCGGACGGCATCGAGAACGGACCGGTCTCCCTGATCCGTACGCGCTCGTCGACATCGATCGAACTGAACCCGATTCTCGCCGTCCCCGGCTCGTACTGTGGGACGACAAGCAGGAGTTGGTCGCTATCGATCGTCACAGGTTCGCGAACGCGTCCGGCACCCGGAAGCTCGATCACTAGCCGATCTGAAACCGTCACGCCGTCCTCGACCACGACCGTCGCCCTGACGGTTTCTCCGGACGCGTCAATATCGATCGATGGTGCGGACGGCAGCGTACACGTTGGAGCGAACTCCCGCTGGCGGTCTCCGCGCGAGACCGCAAGCCCGACTGAGACAAGTTTTCCCGGCTGGAACGGACGATCCACTTCGACCGTCCACGTCTCCCCGGGCCCGATCTCATCGGTGCTGGTTCCGGTCTCCAGCAGGCTGACCGACTCGACAGGGACGCCACCGACGTTCTCGACGACGACCTCGAGCACGACAGTACCCTCTTCAATCCGGATCGGGGTCATCTCGGTTTCGATTGCCAGGGACCCGATTGCGGCGTCCTCGACAGCGATCGTTCCCCGTTCGACGATCGACCCGCCGACGGACAACTCGATCTCGGCGGTGCCTTCCGACCGGACCTCACCGATTGCGAAGTCGATGATCTCACTTTCTCCCTGATCGAGGTCGACCATCCGATCGCCCGGCGACAGCGAACAGCCCTCAACTTCCGCAACGACACTCGCAGTCTGCTCGTCGCTCGTTGCGTTCGTAGCCTCGACATTGATCGTCCCACCGACGCCAACTGACTCGGTAAGCAACTCGGCATCGAGCCGTTTCCGGTCGGGTACGTACGTCGAAACGGTCCCATCGCGAACCAGACAGACGACCGAATCGTCTACTGCTGCGTAGATATTACCCGAAGATAGCTCTTCGACCCCCTCGGTCGTTCCATCAGGGGAGACCCGCCGGGGGCCCGACGTCGTGCTGACGAGTATCGTCTCCCCGCCTACCGGCGCGACCTGGACTGCTTCGAGCTCGGTCCGCCACTCCAGCTCACCCATCGCCGCATCGAGTCCGACGAGTTGGTCGCTCTGGAGCGCCACGACGAGCGTGTCACCACAGCAGCCGATGCTTCGAACGACTGCGGAGAGATCGGAGTCAAAGCTGATCTCGCCGTCGAGCGTAATGTGCGTAAGGAACGTCCACGTCGCGAGAACGAAGCCAGCGGGAGTCGCGACCAGTTCGTCATCCCGGTCACCGGGGCGGGTGCGCTCGACGTCGAACCGCTGCTGGCCGCTAGCGACATCGATCGCACGGAGGCGGTTCGGCCCGAGCACGCCACAGAGCCCCACCTCAGTAATTGCAGCGATGGCGTGTGCATCATCGACCGGCTGGCTCCAGATCCGTTCGCCATCCTGCGAGTAGGTCGTCAGCTGTCCCGGTGAAAGAACGATCACCCGCTCGGAGAAGGCGATATCGACGATCGGCTCACCATGGTCGATACCGGCCCGCCCGTCGCCAGTGACTATCTCAATGTGGCCATCGCTCCCGATCGCAATCGCCCCATTGCCGACACCGACCGCCTCGACTGTGGCACTCTCGAACGAAGCGCTCTGGCGATAGCGCTCACTCATCGGCGTCACCTCCAGCCAGCAGGTTTTCGAGCCCTGATGGCCCGTCCCCGAGCCGCATGTCCAACCGTTCGGCCTGCTCCTCGACGTACCGACGGAGCTCGGGGTAGCCTTCGAGATCGTCGATCTTTGTTCGAACGCTTGCGACATACTGGCGGATCGTCTTCGGCTCCGTCCGGTCGAGCCGTTCGAGGAAGTACTCCGTCGATGGCTCGATCGGCTCGCGGTCGGACAGGTGGACACTCTCGACGAACTCCCGCTGGAGATCGCTTCCGAGCACACGATCGGCGATCTCGGCCGGGGTGTACCCCTCCGAGGCTGCGCCGATCCGTCCGTACTCGATCCCGCCGGTCCCCTCCATCCCGGAGAGATGCTTCCGCCAGACCTCGGCCATCACTTCCTTGTCGGGCTGGGGGATGAACTGCTGGATCGGGAAGCGGCGGGTCGCCGCTGGATCGATGGTAAAGGGCATGTTTGTCGCCCCGATCACCAGCAGGTTGTCCTCGATCTCGTTCATCTCCTGAAGGAAGGCGTTCGTCAGCGAGCGCTCATGACGCTGCAAGGAGTCATCGCCACGATCCGGAATCAGCGTGTCGACCTCGTCGAAAAATAGTACGGCAAAGCCCTCCTGAGCGATCCCGTGTGCCTTCTCGAAGATGGCTTCGACGCGCTTCTCCGACTCGCCCGAGTACTTCGAGAGCACGTCGCTACCCTTGATTTCCAGGAACTTCACCTCGCCGTAGCTGTCCTCGATGTTCGAGTTGTACTTGGCCTCGTAGGCGATGGCCTCCGAGATGAGTGTCTTCCCGCAGCCGGGCGGACCGTACAGCAGCATGCTGTTGCCCCGTGACGCGAACTCGTCGCCGTAGCGGTCGACGACCTCGTCGCGGACATCCGGATCGAACAGGGCAAGCAGGTTCTCGGCAGTCCGCTTGACCCCCGGCAGCCCCGCAACATCCTCCTCGAAGCTAACCGTCGGCTTCTTGGGTTCGAGGTTCACCTGTATCTCCTCGTCGTCGCCCTCGGCGCCGTCACCGGGCCCGCCGGGGCCGCCGCGGCTCGCGGACGATCTGGTGGCCCGGAGCTCCCGGAGCTCGCCAGCGTCGATAAATTCGAGTTCAGTTTCGGGCGTCACCCGGAGCGTCGTGTAGCCCGACGGCTCCATGGCGGCGACCTCGAACGTCGCGAGACTATCGCCGTTTGGGACGACCTCTTCCATAGGATGGAGCAGATAGTCGTTCTCCCGGAGGAACGGACCCAGCTCGTCCGGCGCGACCTCGCTCGTGTGGATCTTCGCCAACTCGCACTCGATAACATCGTGTTTTCCGGCGTCGGGATCGACGAGGAAATCCTTCCCGCGGTCGATCCCGTCGAACACCGTCTTGACGTTCTGGTGCATCCGGACCTTGTTCCCGATGCCATCGACGATCGAATCGTCGACCGGGTCGACATAAAAGAATGCCTGCCGGTCGTTATGACGGATTTTGATCGTGTTCGTGTTCGGTCCAACCTTTTTTGCGCCGATCTTGATTCGTGAGGTGGGCTGGTCGCGTTTCAGTATTGGTGTCAGATTAAGCATTGTCGTCACTCCGTAGCTGTGTCGTGGCGGTTTCGATCGTCGACAGCAGTTCGTTCTGCTGCTGGTCGGTCCGGTTACGGACGTATCGTGCGTCGGCGTCAGCCCGGCGGACTATCCGGCGAAGTGTTTCAAGCATCGCGACGACGCTCTCGCAACCGGTTGCGAACGCCCCCTCAACCCCAGCGACGCCGATCCGTCGGCCGATCCGCTCGAAATCGTCGAGCACGTCTTCAAGCCGTGCAAGTAGCGCTTCGACGACTGGCCGCCAGTTCCGGGAATATGGCGGGCTCGACCCGAGCGGGACGATAACCCATGAGTCGACGGTCTCAAAACGGTTACCGGTCATCACACGGTTGGCGGTCTCCGCGTCGAACCGCTCGATCGTCGCGCCGCCGCGCTCGTAGCTCGTCTCCAGTACGCGGGCTACGAGATCATCCTCACGCGAGACGGTGTCCGTCCCGCCGTCTGGACGATACTCGCCGGTGCCGTGACCGTCGACCCGCGGCGGAAACGGTGCTCCTGCACGCAACAGTTCGGCGATATCGAGGAGCGTATCCATTGCGATATCGATCCGTCGGGCGGGCTCTTCTCCCGAGTATGTCCGCATCGCAAGGAGCCCCTCGCCCTGATCCTCGATCCGGCGGACCCCGTGGAGCAACGAGTCTGCGCGCATCCTACGACATCTCGAGCCCGCTCGTCTCGGCTTCCTGCGTCTCTTCACCAGCGGTCTGCTGTGCGGTCTCGCCGACGCTCTCGATATCGCCTAGCACGTCGTCGACCATCGAGGCGACCTCGTGGTCCCCGGTATCCTCGATCGTCTCCTCGATACCGCCCACACCCGCGAGCTGGGTTGTGAGTTCACCCATGTTGTCGACGATGTTCATCGCCTCGTCAGGGAACGTCTGCTTCTTTAGCGCCTGTGTACGGACCTGTTCGCGTTTGTTCCCCAGTGTTGTCTTCGCGGATTTCAGCATCTCAATGTTGTCCGCGAGCCGGTCGGCTCCGCTTTCGACCTTCTCGGCGAGGTTCTCCTGGTCGGCCTGTTTCATCTTCTTGTGATAGACCAGCTTCCGCTTGAGCTGCTGGAACCGCTCGCGCTCCTCTTCGGAAAGTGTCGATGGGTCCTGCGGGACGCCCGCTCCGTCGCCGAGACTCTTCAGCTCCTGGGCGGTCTCTTCCAGATGTTCGTCTATCTGCCCCGACTGCTGGTCAAGCCCGTTCATACGGTCTTCGAGCTTCTCCTTTGCGCTGTCGACCCGCTCGATCGTCTCTGATATCTTCTCGACACAGGCGTCGATCGCCGCCGCCCAGTTGAGGATCATGCGACCGTTGATCTCGTCAGGGTTCTCGCTCGGGTTGCGGAGCATCACCACCTGTCCCCCCTGTAGCTCCAGAATATCTTCCGACGCGAAAAACTCGATCAGTGCCTCGGCCTGCTGTTCGCTGGTGACGATATCACCCTTCTCATCGCTGGCCTCGGACAGCGTCTCGATCGCCTCTCGGCGGTCGATCCGACCGTTCCCTTCTTTGAGCTCCATCGAACCGAGTAGATCGGTCTTGATGATCGCCCGGATCGCTCGCTCCCATTCGCCCTCGACGTCGTCTCCTTCGATCCAGCGGGCCTCGAGGCGAACCGGGTCGTCGGTCTGGTTGACCGGGTTCGCTATCACGTACTCCTGTCCGTCACTTTCGATTCGTTCGAATTCGTATTTCTGGGGCATCGTTGATTAGTCCTGTAGTCGCGTTATTCGGCCATCCCGCCGAACTCCTCTTCGTTGACGAGGCTCCGGTAGCGCTCGCGCACCGCGTCCCTGACGTGTTCGTTGACAGCAGTCGTGCTGCTTACCTGTAGTTCCTCGAAGTGATCCTCGGCCAGTTCGATCCACTCGGGTAGTGTCCCCGGAAGCTGGTCCGTCTCGGCCTTGACCTCCGATCGGATCCGCCGGGCATGGTCCTCAGCAACGGCCCTGAACGGTTCGACAACTTCGACCATCTCTCGGCCGTGCTCGAGTCCAAGTCGGTCGGTCAGCGTGTCTCTGGCCCCCTCGAGGATCTCGGGGCGGACGGTCCGGGCCTTCGACAGCACGTCGAACCGGGTGTCGATCTCGTTTTCGACAACCTGCTCGAACTCGCCGCTCCGAAGCACGTAGCTCGACCCCTCGAACTCGTTTTCGACCGCCTCTTCGATCTCCGTGGCCAGAAACTGGGCATACTCGTCGATCGCCTCTTCGACGAGATACTCTCCATCGAGGTCGACAATATACCCCTCGCGGTCGAGATACCGAATTACGTCGGACGTCGCTGCGACATCGATAACGCTTTCGAGGTCGCCGTGAGCGATCTTTCCATCCGAGGCTTCTGACTGCAGTCTGGAGTCCAGACCCACGTCATCGGCATGCTCCTTGAGTTGCGGGCCGATCGTGTAGTAGTCCCGCTTTCCCGCAGTGATCCGACGGACGTAGTCGCGTTCGGCGAGCTCGTCGACGAAAAAATCCAGATCGTCGATGGCAAGAGAAAACCGGGACCGGAGCGTCTCACCGGTGACGACCAGACGCTGGCCGAACAGGTTCGTTAGCTCCCGCGTAATGTTCATGTTCCCTTTCACTCCGAACGGATCAACGTAGAACACGCCGTCACGGAGCTGGTCCAGATCGACGAACTCGTCGGCCGTCATCCCAGTAAGCGCTTCCCGTAGTTCACTTGCGGTCAGGGATCGGGCGTTGAGTAGCCCGACATCAGCGCTCTCATAGCCCGACTTGAGCTCTTTTTTCTGATCCGCAACGTAGACGAACCCATAGTTATCCTGGGCAATGTCCCTACAGACGTCCTCAAGGACATCCGTATCGACCGGCAGGAGTGTCATTGTAAAGGAAATTATATGCTTGGATAGTAAAACTTATGTTCGGCACATTGTCCACCAGGGGTCAACAATCCCGGATCAAGTCGGTCGAGAACCGAAGGTATTCGCGAGTACTCGACTGGTAACAGTGTCTCAGGTGTCCTCGTCCATCACTGAAATATCGCTAATGAGCGACTGGGAGATCCGGAGGTCCTCGACCTCGGTCCCCGTGTCGAGGATCGTCTCGTCGACGTTACAGTTCTCGACCGTGGCGTCCGGGAAGACGAGCGTCCGTTCGAGCGTCGAATCACGAACGGTCGCCCCGGCCATCACGTGAACTGTCTCGCCGATCTCGCAGTTCTCGACCGTGGCATCGGGGTCGACCATCGATCCCCCGTCGAGTTTCCACTCGACAGTGTCAAGATAGGAGTCGGCCGAGCCGATATCGAACCAGACATCGTCGAACGTAAAGGCGTGAACCGGCTCGTTTGACTGGAGCCAGTCGATGTACCAGCCGGGCTCGTCGGGGTTGTTGTCGCCGGCGAGATACTCCGCAAACCGTACCGAATCGGCTGGGAATGCGTAACAGGCGATCGATACCAGCGTGCTGTTAGGTTCGTCGGGTTTTTCCTGGAAATCGATGACCCGAGAACCGTCCAGTTCGACCAGCCCGTAGGATTTGGCCTTTTCGCGGGACCCGACATCGTAGGCCGCGAGTGTGGGCGTACCGTTCGCCTCGAACTCGTCGAGGAACTCGCCCAGATCGAAGCCGATCAGGTTGTCGCCCGCGATGACAAAGAGGTCGTCGTCGACATCTTCACGATCGACAAGTTGGGACAGCGCGCCGACGACGCCGAACTTCTCGTCTTCATCCGCCGTGTCCTCAACGGAGAGCTGTGTTTTGTCGTACCCCCGGTCGGCAAGGTGCTCTCTAAACGTCTCTGCGAACGCTTCGTTCGTACTCAGGTAGACAGTATCAATCCGGTCGTCGTCTTCTAGCTGCTGGAGTATCCGATCAATAACTGTTGTTTCTCCCACTGGAAGTAGCATCTTCGGCCGGCGACGAGTAATGGGCCACATCCGCGTGGCGAACCCCCCAGCCAGTACAATAGCGTCCATATGTGAAATCTCAGTTCAACGGATAAAAAGCTAGTGGCGATGCGGGGCGGCTCCCTGAGCCAGGAGCTTCTCGCCCACAGATTGCTACACTCCGGGGGATCTCACCATTCAGAGACAGCTGTCTGTTGATTGCCTGATTGTCCGCCTTGCTGTGAGCGTATACACCGTCCCGAGCATATGAGTCTCAAGGAGTTCGTACCCACCAAAGACGTCGTCAACCGCCGCCCGGACATCACCGTCGACGTTCCAGTTCGCGTACCAGCGAAGGAACCGGCCCAACAAAGGGTTGCCCAGCCGGAGTGGCCCCGACTGAAACCCCTGCAGATCGAGAATACCAAGCGGTGCGTCCCGAGTTAGCGCGTCGTGCACGTTTCGGACCGTTCGCTCGACATCGGGCATTACACTCATCGAGAGCGTCGCGAGCGCGGCGTCGTACCCAGTGCCCAGATCAGCGGTCGTTGCATCGGCACGCATGATGTCGACGTTCTCCCACCTATTCTCATCGACTCGCGCGTTCGCCTTCGCAATCATCTCCGGGCTGTAGTCGATCGCCACGAGTTGGCCCTCGTCACCGATCTCGTCCAGCACTGGCGCGAAATTGACACCGGGTCCACAGCCGATTTCGAGTACTCGATCGCCCGGTTCGAGGCCGAGCTTCTCGATCAGATCCTCGCGTATCGGTTCGAAGTCCTGTTCGCTCATCGAGTACCAGTCGCTCCAGCGATCCCAGACGGTTGCACTGCGCTCCAGGTGTTCTCGGTACTCCCCTTCGGCGTCCGGTTGACGTTCGATGTCAGTCATCGTCCGATACGTCTGCCATCAGATGAGAGTAGCATGAATCTTCCTGTAGTTAAGTCTGGAGAGAGTTACGAGACACCGACAGTTTGTATCTCTCCTGGGCGACCTAAGCGCGCAACAGAAGTGAGTTCACTCCGGCTGCGCGGTCTGAAACGCCGATTCGACATTTTCCCTCCATTGTCGAGCGGTATTGAGTTCCGCTTCGATCGCCGAGAGGTTTTGCTCGATCATCTCGTTCGTCTCGTCGAGCCGACGCTCGATCGTTGCGAGCTCCCCCTCATGCCGACCGCTGTCGTTTCTGAGAGTCTCGATATCGGCCTCAAGCTGATCGAGACGGTCACGCTGTGCCGCCATGTCGTTTCGGAGCCTCGCAAGCTCCGCGTGGAGTTCGTCGACTTCTTCGAGCAGATCGGTGTCAGTGTCGAACAGGTCTTCCATCGCCTGCAGGTAGGCTTCGAGGTCGAGAAATCGCGATTTGAGGTAGTTCAGCTGTACCTCCACCTGTCTGTTGTCGCGGATTCCCAGCGCGTTGCGTAGTTTGGCTCGCTTGGAATCGGTGACGTCCTCGTCCTCAAGCGCGGTGATGAGTGTGTCGACGTTGATCGGTACTCCCTGCCCCTCAACCCCATCGGAATCCTCTTCGCCTTCGGTAGGTTCGATTCGCTGCTTGCCGTCCCGCTGTTGCTCCGGTCCCCCATTAGTACTTTTTGACTGACTGTCATTCGTACTGTCGGCATCCTCCCCCAGAAGGTCGTCGAGACTCACGCTGTCCTCTGTCATCTCCAGTTCCCCGTGAGAATCCAGGAACTCCAGATACTCCGGATCCTGAACGAGACCCGCCGGACTGAGTTCGTCAACTTCGTTCTGCAGCTCCCCAAACACCTGGGTCTCGGACGCTGCCGGTCCACTGCCAGTGGCTGTTTCCCCTCGAGTGAATTCGTCCATGTCGTCCCCGCCCCGTCTGTCTTGCCCCCGATTGTTCTCTCCCATTTGTTTACCCCGAATTTCGGTTGTTACCGAATCTAATTAGTTAATACAGCTACATGTTAAAAAGTAGTTGGTTAGTTACCATATATTGCAGAATTCAGTTACTTCCTACCGGATAGTAGGAGGATCATAAGGGTTGATAGTATGGAATGGGGGGATGTGGCAACGCAACACCGAACATCGCGAGGCCATGTTGAAGCGGGATATATCCGAGGAGAACGAACCCGATACCGAGGACACGGTGGAGTCGAGCGCGCATTTCGCTCCCCATCGACTGAAAGACGGTACCAGTGAGAAAGACCGCAGGGATCGTTCCGAGACCGAGCACGCCGAGGACAGCCATACCACCGATCGCGTCCCCCTGGACGAACGCGTACAGGAACGCCGGGTACAGCAGCGGACACGGGAGCAGTCCGTGTGCTGCACCAAGACCAGCAATGCGCCAGTTGCCGACCCACCGGTCGACGCGTGGGACGAGCCGTGCATTGATCGCAGCGGACAGTCGAGCAGTTCCGGGGACAGCAATATCGTGTGCGTGACTCCCCGCGACGTACCGGAGCCCGACTGCGACGATGAGCGCTCCGACTACGAGTCCAGTGACCGCGTGGATGTCGCTCACAATTGCTGTCACCCGCCGCCCACTGACGAAGACGAGATTCCCGGCCAGTCCGAACAGCCCGCCGAGCACCGCATAACTCATAGTTCGCCCGAGATTGAACAGACCATGCTGTTTGACGTGGACGAATGTGAGACTATCGGCACGACGTCCGTTCTCTCGCATCCGGTCGGCGTACATCGTGACCAGCGGTCCACACATACCGATACAGTGTGCACCACCGAGCAAACCGACGAGGGCGAAAACGGCGAGACCGATCGGCTCGCCGGCGTACAGATCACCCGACGGTGCACAGGAGGCAATCATCGTCTATCAGTCGTGTATCGCTGGATCGTAGTTCGCGACGATGTCGTCGATATCGTCGGTTACTTTCTCGGGATCGATGTTTTCGCCACGGTAGGCGCGTTCGACCACTCCACCGGGGTTGACGAGCAGCGTCACGACGATATGCAGGAAGTCGTAGTGCTCGACCCGGTCGCTTTCGGCCGTCCGCTCGAAATCGATCCCCAGCCGATCCCTGACCACTGTTCGGGCTCTGTCCGGCGTTTCGGGGCGGAGGAACTTCCAGTTCCCGAGCGACAGGTCCGCTCCCATCATCTCCGAAGATTCCCTGAGCGCCGTCTCGTCGTCGCGTTCGGGATCGAACGTGATCGGCAGGAACAACACGTCGTCCGTCCGATCCAGGTCGTCGACGAGTGACTGTACCCCGGCAAACCGGTTGAGAAGGACGCCACACTCGTCCGGACAGAACGTAAACACGCCGGTGAGCAGGGCTGTTCGGTCCATTGCAGCCGAGTCGAACACAGTGTCGCTCAGTCCGTCTGGAAGCTCGAATTCCGGGAGCGCCTCCCCATAGGCCGGGTAGGGGAGGTCCTCGCTGTCGGCCAGCTGATCGGCCGGTTCGTCGAGGACGACCCCGTCGAGCTCGTCGTCGAACACGTCGGTGAGACAGCCAGCAGTGCCGAGCAGGCCCGTGCTGGCGACTGCAGAGAGATACGATCGTCGGTCCATATCGATCGGTAGGACTCCCTCTGAATAACCGAATTGGTGCGATTGCCGAAAGCGTTCGCCGTAACCGATACGGAGTCAGACCGTTCTACCGGCCGATATCAGTGCGACGCTCCTCGATCGGCACCGGATCCGGCTGGTAAAAGAAGTTGGGCCGCTCGATTCGGTTGTCGTACTGGTTCTCGAAGACGTGTGTCGTCGCCGAGCTCATCGGTGGCAGCAACCAGTCGCGGTCCCCAGTGACATCACGGCCCGCTGTCTCCTCGTTTCGTTCGAACTGCTGGAACTGATCGGTCACTTTGTGGTGGTCGACGATCTGGACACCGGCCTCGTCGAAGGAGTGCAACACCGCCCGGTTCAGTACGAGGAGTGCCTCGTCCTTCCATAGGTTCCGGTCGCGATCCGTCTCAAGGCCGAGCCGTTCGGCAACGATCGGCAACATATCGTACCGGTCCTCGTCCGCGAGGTTCCGGGAACCGATCTCCGTGGAGACGTACCAGCCGCTAAAGGGCGCAGCGGTGTACTGGATCCCGCCGATCTCCATGCGCATATTCGAGACGACGGGAACGTCGTACCAGCGAAGGCCAAGCTCCTCGAACCAGTCGTACTCGGGGTGAGAAAGCGGGACTTCGCCGATCGCGGATTCGGGAACGTCGAACAGTTCGGGCTCCCGGTCGCGGATCTGGATGACGTGGGGCTGAATGTCGAACCGCGTCCCTTCTCCTTCCCACCCCCGTGATTGACAGTATTCGGTCAGCGCGACCTCGTCGGGATCGCCAACGACGCCATGGTCCGTTTGATACCCCGCGTACCGTAACAGTTCGTAGTTCCAGAGTCGCACCTGCTGCTCGCCGTCGATCACCGGCTTGAACACGGTGAGCAGCGGGACGATATCCCCTCCGTTGCGCGCCCGTTCGAGATGCTCACAGCACGCCTCGTGTACCTCGCGTGCTGTCTCACAGTTCCTCCGGTCAAGGACGTTCAGCCGCTGCCAGAACAGCCGGCCGATACAGCGGTTACTGTTTCGCCAGGCGATCTTCGCGCCGTGTTTTAGCTCCTCGGTGGTGTGGTCATAGTGGCCACGGCGGGCGATCTCGTCTTCGATCTCGTCAAGTCGGTCTTCGATTTCGTCTTCCTTGCCAAGTTCTGCATAACACTGCTCGACAAAATCGTGAGCCTGCTCGTACAGTTCGACCCGATCGTACTCGGGTAGTGGCTCGTGCATACCGGGGGTTAGGAGTAGCCGGGCTTACAACTGACGACATGCGTGCTCGCATCGTCGGCCTGGCATCAACCCCGCACCGACGTGTTTTTGTCTGTACTCGCCAACACGGTGTCGTGAGCCCTTCACGAGACCTTTCCCGGCGACTACGAGCCATCACCGAATTGAGGAAGCTGTACCTGTTCGTCGGTGGGATCACCGCCTTTCTCTCGTGGGTCGTGATGCCACCACTCGGCCTGATTGCGGGCTTCTGTGGAATGGAGCTATACCGAAAGCAGGGGCTGCCGCTCTCGGGAATCGTGATCGGCGGAATCGGGATTGCCGCCGTCCTGACATGGTTCGTGATCCTCGCAGTGTACTAGGGCGTGATCACTGCCCGCCCCTCGATCTCGTTGTGTTCCAGCATCTCCGCGACGCTATTTACCTCGTCGAGACCGAACTGTGTGGTGTGTAAATCGACGTCGCCGCGTTCGACGAGTGCGACGAGTTCCTGGAGTTCGGTGTACTTGCCGACGATGTTGCCCTGGTAGGCGAACTCGCCGTTGACCAGCGCCTGCGCCGGTTCGTGAATATGGCCACCGTAGCCGATAATGTGGTGGTCACCACCGGCGGCACAGATGTCGGGGGCAAGCGCGGTCGTCGAATCCGCACCAACGAAGTCGAGTACCTGCGCCGCGCCGTTCCCGTCGGTGAGCGCCTCGATTTCGCTCGGGATATCCTGTCCCTCGGGGTCGAGTGTATGATGTGCGCCGAGGTCGCTCGCGAGGTCGCGGGCTTCCTGCTTGATATCGACGGCGACGATCTCGGCCGCACTCATCGCGTCGATACACTGCAAGCCGATATGGCCGAGTCCGCCGACCCCGATGACAACGGCGGTATCGCCCGGTACGAGATCACCGACTGCCTTCTTGGCGGCGTGGTACGCCGTGATCCCCGCGTCGGCGTGAGGGGCGATCTCGGCCGGATCGACGCCGTCGGGAAGCGGGATGACCGCCCGTTCGTTCGTGAGCAGCGTCTCGGCGAAGCCGCCGTCTGTTGTCAGTCCCGAGAACTGATCGTTCTCGCAGTACATCGTCTCGCCCATCCGGCAGGGTCGACAGGTCCCACAGGTACGGACTGGATGGCAGATTACCTGATCACCCTCGGAGACGAGCGTCACCTCGTCGCCCACCGCCGCAACTGTCCCGGCGTTCTCGTGGCCGAGCGTCATCGGTAGCGGCTGGGGGACGTACTCCTCCCACATGCCCTCGATGATGTGGTTGTCCGTCTGACACCAGCCCGCACCCTCGACATCAAGGAGGACGTGATCGCTGGCAGTGATCTGTGGCTGATCGACCTCGTCGAGCGAGAGCCCGTTCGCCATGTCGTGTGTGTACTCGTGAAGTCTGGCTGCCTGCATAGCTACACATTCTTCACGAACAATCATAAACGTACGCGCCGCGACAGGGCGATCCCTACTCGTGGCCGGAGATCGGCACTGGCTCGTAGGGCTCTTCGAGATAGTCGAGTTCGCTATCGGCGAGGTCGATCTCGGTCGCCTCGACGGCGGCTTCAAGATGCTCAATCGAGGAAGTGCCAAGGATCGGCGTCGTCACCCACTCCTTGTGCAGCAGCCACGCCATGGCGATCTGGGCCATCGACCGGTCCTTCTCGGCGGCCAGTTCCTGAACGCGCTCGTTGATCTCGCGACCACCGCCGTCCGCGTACGGACGTCCCAGCGAAGCCTCGTGCTCGCCTCGGGTCGTCTCGTCGAACTCCTCGTGGGGGCGCGTGAGAAAGCCCGCACCGAGAGGGCTCCACGGCATCACGCCGATGCCTTCCTTCTGACAGAGGGGAAGCATCTCGCGTTCCTCCTCGCGATAGGCGAGGTTGTAGAGGTTCTGCATCGTGGCAAAGCGTTCCAGCCCGAGCCGGTCGCTCGTGTGCAATGCCTCGGCGAACTGGTGGGCCCACATCGAGGACGCGCCGATGTGGCGTACCTGTCCGCGTCGAACGGTGTCATCGAGCGCCCTGAGCGTTTGCTCGATGGGCGTATCGTAGTCCCAGCGATGGATCTGGTACAGATCGACGGTGTCCATCCCCAGCCGATCCAGCGAGTTCTGGAGCTCCTGTTCGATGGCCTTCCGCGAGAGCCCCTCGGAGTTCGGGTCGCCCTCTCGCATCTGGAAGCGGACCTTCGTCGCGACGACCATCTCGTCGCGGTTGTACTCGGCCAGCACGTCACCGAGGATCTCCTCGCTCGTCCCCGTACTGTAGATGTTGGCCGTATCGAAGAAGTTGATACCCAGTTCGATCGCGCGCTCGATCAGCGCCTCGCTCTCCTCCCGATCCAGCATCCACTCGTCGTCATCCCCAAAACTCATACAGCCCAGACAGAGTTCGCTCACGTCGATGCCGGTGCTGCCGAGTGTGGTATACTCCATATGCCAGCAGGCGTGCGAATCGCCAAAAGCGTTCGCGTACCGTTCCAATTTTCAGTAGCTTTCAGTAGTACACCGTACGAAACGGGTACACTGTTGGACGACTGGGCCGCGTCCAATACTACCATCAGCATTCGACTCGGGCAAGGCGACAGCGGGCGCTATGACAGCCGACCCACCACCAGTGGCCGCCTCTGCCTGGTCGGGTTCGTAGGCGACGATGCTAGACCCGAACGTGAGCCGCGTGCCAGCGTCAGAAGCGAGTTCTGACGAGGATCGCAGTCCATCGG